>JACQCW010000029.1 GCA_016201425.1 Candidatus Vogelbacteria bacterium
TTAGATGAGATGAGTGTTAACAAACAGAAGAAGGTTTTTGAAGCGCAAGTAAATCTTGCGAATGAAGTTGGCAAGCCTCTGATGCTTCATATTCGAAATTCTGACAAAGGTGGCCTTAATGCCTATGTCGACGCTCTTGAGATAATAAAAAGTGTTGATCCTAAAGCTAAAGGTGATGTACATTTTTTTGCTGGATCAATCAACGATGCACGTGCCTTTTTGAATTTTGGATTTACTGTTTCTTTTACCGGTGCTATTACTTTTCCTAAGAGCAAGAAACCTGGGATGGCTGACTACGAGGATTTAATAAAATATATTCCTCTTGATATGATCATGTCTGAAACTGATAATCCTTATATTGCTCCGGTCCCTTTTCGTGGTAAAAGAAATGAGCCTGTTCATGTAAAATATGTAGTTGCAAAGATTGCTGAGATAAAAGGGATAAGTGTAGATGATGCGAGGGGTGTTATTTTAGGAAATGCCAGAAGGGTTTTTGCTATCTAATTTTAGGCTATTGCATATTTAAGGCTTTTTTGTTAGGATGTTCGAACATATGGAGGATACAACAAAGAAGTTATATGAAGTCGGCTATCTACTTATCCCGCTAATCCCGGAGGATAAAGTTGCTGATGAGGTCAACACCTTGCGCTCATATATTGAAAGCGCGAACGGTTTTATAGTTGGTGAGGATCAGCCTAAAATGAGGAGGCTTTCTTATTCAATAAAACAGCGTGGAGTAGCCAGTAAAAAGCTTCGATTTGAGGATGCCTACTTCGGTTGGATAAGATTTCAGGCATCTGGAGCCGATGCTCTTAAGATTAACGATTCGTTTGATAAAAATGATAAAGTTCTCAGATATATTTTGATCAAGCCAGTTAAAGATGTTCCAAGAATTCCACGACTTGTAACTCCAGCGAAGCCGAAAGCGGAGATTGTGAAGAAAGAAAAGAAAACTGTTTTGTCTGATCAGGAGTTAGATAAAGAGATAGACCAATTGTTGGATGATAATAAGGTTCCAGCCTAAAATATGTATTTAAACAAAGCGATTATTATTGGTAACCTGACTCGCGATCCAGAACAGCGAGCCTTGCCCTCTGGACAGAAAGTTGTATCGTTTAGTGTTGCCACAAACAGAGTATGGAAAGATAAGGCTGGCAACAAGCAAGAAGCAACTGAATATCACAACGTGGTTGTGTTTGGCAAACAGGCAGAAACATGTGGACAGTATTTGAAAATGGGTCAAAATGTTCTCGTTGAGGGTAGGCTACAGACGAGGAATTGGACAGGTCAAGATAATGTAAAAAAATACAGAACTGAAATTGTTGCAGATAGAGTGCAGTTTGGTCCAAAGAAAATGGCCGGTACTGGCCAGCAGAGTACCGTAACTGAAGAGATGAAGGGCGGTGCTGGACCAGGAGAGACAGATACGATTGAGTATCCGAGTGAGGAGATAAATCCAGACGATATACCTTTTTAATTAAGAGTGCAAATATAAATCCCAATGAAAAATAATATGAAACAATGCTTCTTTTGTACCAATGGTTTCAAATACATTGATTACAAAGAGGTAGACATGATAAAAAAGTTTACGACTCAGCACGCTTCTATAATGAAGAGTGGTAAGAGTGGCGTTTGTGCGCTACATCAGAAGAAGCTTGCTACGGCCATTAAGCGTGCTCGTCACTTGGCCCTCCTGCCTTTCGTTTCTAGATAAATAAAATTAAAATTTAAAAAGTCTTCGGTTAAGCGAGGGCTTTTTTAAAATTTTATTACAGAACTCTTTCGGTGTATTCGCCAGTGTCGGTGTTGACGCGGATAATGTCGCCTTCGTTGATAAAGAGGGGAGCGTTGATTGATGCACCGGTTTCGACAGTGACAACTTTCATGCCACCCTTCGCTGTATCTCCCTTTACACCAGGTGCTGCCTCGGTAACTTTCAGTTCAACTTTGATAGGAAGTTTTACACCCACGATCTGTTCGTCGAAAACCATCACCTCTACCAGGGAGTTTGGTTTTAAAAATTTAACCTTGTCACCGAGAAGTGTTTCTTCAAGCTTAAATCTCTTTGATGGGTCATTCTCCTCACAGAACCAGTATTCGCCGCGGCTGTTATACATGTATTTGACATTTTTTGACGTTATATCTGCTTCTTCAACCTTTTCGTTTTGGTGGAACGAGTATTCTACGATACGGCCATTTAAAAGACTTCGCAGCTTGGTAGCGTTCACTGGCTTTCTTTGTTGTTTTCTAAATACGTGAGATGCGAGCACTTCATAAGGTTCGTTCTCAAAAATAATATATTTGCGAAGTGTTATTTCGTTGTATTCTAACATGGTGACGACATACTAGCATAAAAATCCCCCCGCTGTCTATTGCGGGGGGGGGTGAAGAACTAAGAGATTGCGATCATATTATCGATCGCGCCCTTGGCTTTGTCGATAGCTTCTTTGTCTAAGATTATTTGATATTTTGGATCGTCATCGTGTTCGAGGCACTCAAGCAGCCCTTCGAGTGTACACTGCTTCATGTGTTTGCACATAGCCTCTGGTGACACAGCGAAGAAGAGCTTATTTGGGATCTCTTTTCTCAGGCGATACACCATGCCGATTTCAGTAGCTACAACAAATTCTTTGGCCGATGAATCTCTGGCCCTGCTGATCATGGCTTCGGTGGAAAGGAACTCCATCTTTATTCCTTGCCTAAGGGCTGTGATTAAGCACTCATGTGTACAGCCACATTCTGGGTGACGAAGCAGTTCGGCATTGGGGTGATCAAACTGAGCCTTGTCCATCTTCTCTTCGTTTAACTCTTTGTGGACGTAGCAGGCTCCATCCCAAATATCCAAGTCATCGTAATTTAGCCCGAGTTCACTGATAACAACGTTGGCCAAATATTTGTCGGGTAGAAAAAGAATGGGAGCGCCAGGAAAGTTTTTGCGAACATGTGCTACGACTTTGGAAGCGTTACGCGAAGTACAGATAAAGTCGGACAAAGCTTTGGTTTTGGCGTCTGTGTTAATGTACGAAACTACCTTGCCGGTGGGGTGCTTTTCTTTCCAAATCATGATTTTAGCAATATTGACGGATTCAACCAGCGAGCAACTTGCCCTTGTTGGAACTAGTACTTTTTTATCTGGATTAATAATTTTGGCAGTTTCCGCCATGAATTCAACAGACGAGAAAGCTATGAACAAGAAGTAAAATATTCTTCTCAGTTATCAATTTTGCGGCTCTGTTGGCCATCTCTGCTAGCTTGTCGCAGTACTCCTTAGTGTATCGGCCGGGATATAGGTCAGCAGCCTTCTCTTTAAAAGAGTCGTAAAAGTACTCTCCAGTAAATTTGCGCATGACGCACCTCCGTTTGTGTAAATGATCAATCTCAAGGTATCATAGCACATCCTCATTTAATGTACAATATACACTAAGTAACAGTTTATCAGCCCATTTGTATTTTTGTGGCTGATGAGATAAAATCAAGAATAAATTACTCCTCTAATTTTATAAGTCATGGCCAAGAAAAAAGCAAAAAAGTCTGTATTATTGCCTAGTTACATAAAACCCGAAAGATATCGTTTAATGATACATCCGAATCTTATGGACTTCTCTTTCAAATGTGAAGAAACAATCTACCTGAGGACCGAAAAGGCTACAAGAGAGATCGCGTTGCATGGAGTGGATCTCAAGATTACTAAAGCGACACTTGTTTCGGACGGTAAGGAGATAGTTGCGTCAAAGATTTCATATAAGCCCCTGGAAGATAAGATTTTATTTACTTTTGCGAAATCAATTCCTAAGGGAAACGTGGAGCTTCACTTCAACTTTACTGGTGAGATTAATGACAAGATGGCCGGCTTTTACAGAAGCAAGTACGTGGTAAATGGCGAAAATAAGTTTTTGGCTACAACACAGTTTGAGGCTACCGATGCGAGGCGCGCTTTCCTTTGTGTAGATGAACCAAGAGCGAAGGCTGTATTCGATATGACCTTTTTGATTCCGCCAACCCACACAGTTATTTCGAATACACATATTGAAAATATTAAAGAACATGAGTCGGGTTATAAACTTGTTTCGTTCACGCCAACGCCAAGGATGTCTACTTATTTGGTGGCTTTCATTGTCGGCGAATTTGATTTTCTAGAAACGAAGTCTAAAGAGGGGACAACTGTAAGAGTGTTCGTAACCCCGGGAAAGAAGGGTCAGGCAGGATTTGCCCTCGATACCGCCGCTAAAATGCTCTCATACTATAACGATTATTTTGGCATCCAATATCCGATGCCAGTTTTGGACCTCGTTGCCATCCCTGATTTCGCGTCGGGTGCAATGGAGAATTGGGGAGCCATAACCTATAGAGAAACGGCTCTCTTGATTGATTCAGAACATTCTGCTGCTTCGGCCAAACAACGAGTTGCCCTTGTGATAGCACACGAACTTGCCCACCAGTGGTTTGGAAATCTAGTCACGATGGATTGGTGGACCCATTTGTGGTTAAACGAAGGGTTCGCATCGTGGATCGAATATTTGGCTGTTCATCATCTATTCCCAGAATGGGATATTTGGACACAATTTGTTTATGCAGATCTAAATCGTGCACTCGAGCTGGATTCGATGAAGAATACACATCCTGTTGAAGTGTCGGTAAATCACCCACGGGAAATCCGAGAGATATTTGATGCCATTAGTTACAGCAAGGGCGCGTCTGTGATAAGAATGCTTGCCGACTACTTGGGTGAGGAGAATTTTAGGAAGGGGTTAAATATTTATCTCAATAAGTACAAGTACGATAATGCTGTGACAGAACACTTATGGAAAGCTCTTGAGGAAGCATCCGGAAAGCCTGTAAAAAAAATGATGGGGAAGTGGACAGGCATCCCAGGGTATCCACTTATTTCTGTATTGAGTGACAAAAAGGGTAACATCAAATTAAAACAGGATAGATTTTACTCTTCTATTGCAGAGAATAAGAAGAAGCAAAAGAAAGTTTATTGGAATATACCAGTTGGTTATACCAATAATGTCAGCCACGAGAGGCAATACGTACTCATGGATAAATTGGAAATGACATTGAAGGAGAGCGTGACTGATAATAGCTGGGTAAATTTGAATGCCGGGCAGTCGGGAGTCTTCAGGGTCCTTTATGACGATAGTAACTTGACTGCACTACAGACTCTGATTAGGGATAAAGTTTTGTCTCCATCGGACAGATTAGGTTTGGCAAATGATAGCTTTGCGTTCTCGCGGGCTGGCATAATGGATACAGCAAAGACTATTGCGTTGTTGGCTGCCTATAAAGATGAGGACAATTACACAGTTTGGAGAGACCTTGCTACCCAGCTAGACGACCTGGACAATATCTTTTACGGCGAAAAGTTTTATGTTAAGTTCCAAGATTATGCCCAGTCTATATTAGAGAATATTGTGAAGAAGGTTGGATGGGAGAAGAGAGCTGGTGAAGGACACCTTGATGCACTGCTTCGAGAGTTGGTATTGGCACTGGCTGGTAAGTATGGAAATCGATCAGTCGTAATTGAGGCTAGAGCCAAATTTGGGGAAGCTCTTCAGGGTAAACATCTTGATCCAAATCTAAGGGCGATGGTTTATGGTTTGGTAGGGAAGAATGGAGACGAAAAAGATTACGAAGAAATCTTTAAGCTTTATCGTAGTGCGACATTGCAAGAGGAAAAGAATAGACTTGGCGCAGCTCTCTGTCACTTCAAAAAGCCGACACTCGTCAGGAGAACTCTTAAATTTATTTTATCAGAAGAGGTCAGGGGGCAGGACGCACCACTTTTCTTTGCTGTCATTGCTTCAAACAACAGCGCAAGGGATCTTACTTGGAAATTCATTAAAGATAACTGGCAACTTTTGTTTGCTACGTATAATGGCGGACACTTGTTGGGCAGAATCATTACCGAAACGACATGTGATTTCAATACCAACGAGATGGCGAGAGATGTTGAGAAGTTCTTCAAGAAAAATCGATTACCCGGAGCCGAGCGTGTTATTGCTCAGGCTGTCGAGCGTATCAAATCAAACGCCGACTGGAAAAAGTTAGCCAAAAAATCAGTAGAGAAATTTTTTAGGGTATAAGTCTCGTCCACATTATTTATACAAAAAGTCTTGCAAAATAAGTCTTCTTTGGCATACTATTGACAGATGCGCGTTTAGTATGCTATACTTTCGGGGTAACTTGTTCTTTGAATATTTGTGAATTTGTGTAGTCATAGCCAAAAGGTTCTCAGTCTCTGGGTGCCTCCTGGCTATGACTACCATGCCGGTTGTCCTCTAGCACATTGAACCCTTCGTCTATCAGGCGAATGGGAACCCGACTATCAGTCGGAAGGAGTACACCATGTCCAAGTACGGACACAGGACCGGCAACTGGAAGGACTCAATCATCAACAAGCTCGGTGGTGAGGCCGCTGGCGACGCGTTCTTGAGAGGTGAGCTGAAAGTTGTCTGGGTTGCCAAGCAGATTATCTGGAACCTCCTCAACTTCGTTGTCACCGAGACGGTAAGCTTCACCGCTCGACCTGGCGACACGGTTAGTGAGTTCTTCAAGACCCGCGATGGTCTCTACGTCTGGGGTGCCTTCAGAAACTTGATGGATAGCAATTGGCTGGCCTCATCCATCCAGACTATTCCACAAACCAAAATCTCCTATTACGACCTCAAGAAGTCGGCCAACGACTTCCAGATCCAGAAGGAGTTCGAGGATAACAAGACGCCGTTCATCTTCGAGAACCTCGGTGTCTTCCTCGCTGTCCTGGCTGGTCTCATCTTGGCTCAGTGGAACAATGAGAAGGAGGGGCCACTGTTGGCCAACGGCTATGCGAACTTGTTCTATGTTCGCATAGGTAGCGTTGTCTTCACGGTCGGCGTCGACTGGGACTCGGGCGGCCGGAGCTGGGACGTGGATGCCTACCCGCGGGACGGCATCGAGTGGGGCGCTGGCCGTCGGGTGTTCTCAAGCAACGAACACTTGGAAGCTTAGCCTTTGGTCTTTGACCCTTTGCCCCTTGGACTCTTAGCATCTACTCAGTAGATTGCCGAGAGCCAAGGGGCTTTCTGATTTTTAAAAAGTATTTTGTAATAATAAGAATGGAATTTCTGTAATATAAGTACACAGGGTAATCTTGTGTGCTAAGGGCTGTTTGGTCTATACTTAATGGTGTGGAGAGAAAATTTAAGTTTAATGAAGATGAGTTTTATCACATCTATAATCGTGGTACTGATAAGCGATCTATTTTTCTTGATCACGACGATTATCGATATTTCCAAAAACTTTTGTATATGTGTAACAGCGCAAAGAGGATTATATTGCGCGATTTGCCAAGAGGAATAGATGTTTATTCTGTAAAACGAGAGAATACAGTTGTGGACATCGGCGCCTATTGTTTAATGCCCAATCATTTTCACTTGTTATTATTTGAAAGGAAGGATGGAGGTATTTCTACTTTTATGAATAAACTATCGACAGCATATGCCGTGTATTTCAATAAAAAGTATAAACGCACTGGTGGCTTATTCGAAGATAGTTTTAAGGCAGTTTATGTTGTTGAAGATGGATACCTAGAATATTTATTTTCTTACATTCATTTAAATCCAATAAAATTGATTCAGAGTGACTGGAAGATCAAAGGTATCAAAAACTTGAAGGAGGCTCGGGCATATCTTGACGAGCATAACTACTCAAGTTATCAAGATTATTTAGGCAACGTACGAAAAGAAAATTCGATTTTACAAAAGAGTAATTTTCCAGAGTATTTCCACGGCATACAAGATTTTAAAAAAATTACTGACGACTGGCTTAATTACGCCACTCAGTTTAATGTTGATGGAACTATATTAATCAGCACACAAGGTAATCTTGTGTAGGTTAAATTGTTTATCATGTGGACATCTACAAAGAAAAGAATGTTTCGAACTATTAAATTCAAAGGGGGTAAGCCAGAGGTGGTTCAATCGTATCTAGGACTTTTGAGTCATGGGAATGGAAGGAAGTTGAAACAGACGGTTACAAATTCATTAACTGAAAAGTGAATCCACAACTGCCTTAACGTCCATACCGTCGGCTTTGCCTTTGAGCTCTTTTAAGATTGCACCTACCAATATTCCGGACTTTGTTTTATCTGTGAAGTTAAGCTCGGCTTTTTTCTTTTCTGCGATTGGTCTAATATCCTCTTGGTTCATCATTTGTGGGAGAAAAGGTTTTAAGAGTGTGATCTCTGCCTCTTCTGCATCAACGAGATCTTGTCGTCCACCGGCCTTAAATTGCGAGACTGAATCAAGTCGCTTTTTAACCGCGCGTTTGATAACCTCGGTCGCTTCTTCATCTGAGAGAAACTCGGTAGGGAATCGTCTTTTTGAGATTAGTTCGTTTGTAAAATCGGCTACTAACCCACGCAGTATTGCGACTTTCGCAGTGTCTCTTGCTTTAGTTGATTCTATTATTCCCCTTTTAATATTTTCGTGTAGCATTTTTAAAAATTAATTGATGTTATTCATAGTATCTCTTATCCGCATAAATTAAAAGACCACCCCGTTTGTGGGGTGGCTTGAGACTAAGCTTTAGCAGGGTCGTGGACAGATTGCGACATCTCTGACCGGCATGAAGATACAATCGAACTCCCTGCTGATCTCTTTCACATCTAGATTTGCCGGAATTGTTACCTGAAGCCCGGGCCCGCTGGCGTGCGTCGGGGTTTTTGAAATGGTAGGATACTTTGCGATGATTCGGTCGGCAAGAGCATTCAATTCATCCCGTAATTTCTGAAGGATAACATCCTTCTTGAGTCTGGGACTCAGTCTGTCGAGTGGTGTTGGAATGCTTTGTCCGGGACAACCAGGAACGAGATAATACTCCCCGGTGAGAGGTCCACTGTTGTCAATTTTTGGCATCTTCTCCATCATCTTTTTTCTCCCTTTCTCGTGGTTACTGTTGGATGATCACATTCGGCCTACGCGAGGCTGTTTCTTGACATGGCACTTTAGTTCGTGCAAGGTCATTAGTGTAAGAGCGATCTTCTTCCCACAGTCTGGACACTCGTTGCAGCAAGCGATCACATGTACAGTTCTGTGGGTAGGATCGGTGTGGCAATCGCAGTCACACTCGTGTCCGCACTTTGTGCCGCTGACGTCTTTGGTAGATACTTTTCGGAGTTGTTCGTCTGATTTTCTTTTATCAACACAGGTCACACACATACCGAATCCGCATATGCACACGGTGTAGTGCTTGAGCCTTCCGCTATGGCACCCACAGTTGCAATGCGCACAAGGCTGGTCGGTCGCCATTTTTATTCTCTCATCTTTCAATAGTGCATCTTGCAGTCGAACTCTTGTTCGAATTCGTCTGCATTAACTTCGTATGGCAGATCAATGCGACTGCCAAGGACATTGGCCACGAGAACCTTCATAGTCGGGTACTTCCTAGTGATCTTCTCAAGTAGCTGCGCTGCCTTGATCTTCCGAACCTCAATCTTGTCCTCGACAGACAAATAGTTTGGGAACTCCACCGTATGGTCATTGGGAACAACGATCCATTCCATCTTGATCCTCCTTTGGCTAAATAGCCCCTAAAACCAACTCTGTTTCAATGTCCTGATTTATCAAATAAACTACCACATCTATATTTATAAGTCAACTTAGGAGTGGCCCTTCCGATTGTATATACTGATAGTCATGAAAGGTGACGAAAAATTCTTAGAAACTTATAATAAGTTAAATGACGCACAGAAGGAGGCAGTTGATAGTATTGATGGTCCAGTGGTGGTGGTTGCTGGGCCTGGGACTGGTAAAACGCAGATACTTACTTTGCGCATTGCTAATATTTTGCGACAGACGGACACTCGGCCTGAGCAGATTCTGGCGCTCACATTCACAGAGGCTGGTGCCTCGGCCATGCGGTCAAGATTGGCGTCGATAATTGGCGTTACGGCATACCGCGTTCCTATTTTTACATTTCATGGATTTTGCAACGAGGTCATAAATCGCTTTCCCGAATTTTTTCCCGATATTTTGGGTTCCCGACCAGCCGGAGAGGTGGATCGTATCACCATTATGCAAAAGGTTTTTGATGAGTCGCATTTCGAATACTTAGCGTCTTTCCGTAGTCCGTATCATTATGTTAAGCCGTCACTTCGAACGATATCACTGCTAAAACGTGAAGCTATAGATCAAGATGAACTCCGAGCGAGGCTTGATAGGGAAGAAAAAGAAATTGCGAACGCCCTGGATTATCGACATGAAAAGGGCGCTCATAAAGGTAAGGTCAAGGGGATGTATTTGGAGCGTGAACTCTCGATTGCCAAAAATCGTGAGCTTGCAACTTTGTATGATGGTTATGAGGTTGGACTTGCCAAAAACAAACTTTTCGATTTTGATGATATGATAACCGCACTTGTGCGGGGGCTCGAAAAGAACGAGGAGCTACGCCTCATATTACAGGAAGAGTACCAATATCTTTTGGCCGATGAACATCAAGATGCTAACGGCGCACAGAATAAAGTTTTGGAATTACTTTCATCTTTTCACGAATCACCCAATTTGTTTATTGTTGGTGACGATAAGCAGGCCATTTACAGATTTCAGGGTGCGTCGCTCGAAAACTTTCTATACTTTCATAATCGATTTCCTGAGGCGAAGTTAATTAACTTAACTCAAAATTATAGATCAACACAGACAGTGCTTGATACCGCGCATCAATTGATTCCCACAAAAGATTTTAAACTTAGCGCATGCCCGCCCGCCGGTGAGGTGGGCGTTGGTCACGCAGAGAGCAAAATATTCGTGAGGGAGTTTTTGGGGGCAGATGATGAGGCTACCGCTATTGCACGTGAAGTGGCTAGCAAAATAAAGTCTGGGGTACGTCCAATCGAAATCGCTATCTTTACGCGAACAAATAGGGAATTAGGAGTATATTCATCGGCACTCGTTCGTGCCGACGTCCCGGTGTCAATTGAAACTAAGGAAGATGTTCTAGAGGATACTGAAATAGAGAAGATTCTGTTGCTGATTAACACGGCTGTTAACATTGGTGATGACGGCCCACTCGTTAAAGTGCTGCACTTAGATTGTTTTGTAATATCAGAACTTGATATTTACCTTTTGGCTCGGGCTGCAAGCCGCTCTCGAAAGTCGATTTGGCAAATATGTCAGTCAACAGAAGAGTTGAATCAGATTGGTTTACAAAACGTTAGTGAGATTCTGCGGGTGGTAAAGTTGATTTCTGCATGGAGTAAGGAGGGTTACAATATTTCTCCAGCTAGACTTGTTTCAAACATCGCAAATAATTCCGGTGTTACTGCCCAAATGCTTAATTCACCAAATGCTGAGACAAAATTAGCGAAGTTGGCCATGCTGCTTTCTTATCTCGAAAGTTTTACAAGAAGTAGGCGTGGTGCTCGTATAAATGACTTAGCCGAATTGCTACAGTTAGTTGATGATTACAATGTTCTTGAGGTTGATTCCAAAGGAGTGGTTAACGACAAAGTTAAACTCTGCACAGCCCATAGATCAAAAGGTCTTGAGTTCGACCATGTATATATCGTTGGTGCTGTAGAGGGTAACTGGAGTGGAGGAAGAAGTCACTCTGATTTTAAGATACCCGGAATTATGGCAACATCCAAAAAGGATGAAGAAGCCGACGACAAAAGACTTTTTTATGTGGCAATTACACGGGCCAGGCAGGACTTAGCAATTAGTTATTCGATTGTGCGTGAGGATGGCAAAGCACAGTTACCTTCCCGCTTTTTGGGAGAGTTGCCGGGGAATTGTATTATAAAAGAAAGTTATTTAGAGAAACCTGGTGCTGCGGATATTTTGAATAGATTGAGCCCGGCAGATTTACCTAGGAAAAATGAAAGAGAGATAAAAAGTTTGGTTACAGAAGTTCTCTTAGACCGTGGTCTAGCAGTGACAGGATTAAATAATTATTTAAAATGTCCGTGGCAGTATTTTTATCGTACGTTGCTTAGAGTGCCCGAACCTCAGACAGTGCCACTTATGTTTGGTAACGCTGTTCATCGTGCGATGAAAATATTTTTTGATGCATGGGCAGAAAGGAAAGATTTGACCAAGGAAACATTTGTCGCAAGACTTGAGTTAGAACTAGAGCGAGAGTCGTTTAACGACAAGGAGTTGGCGAATGCTAAGAAAGAGGGGGCGGCAGCACTTTTAGGATACTACGATCATTGGTATCCAAACTGGAATAGAGAGATTAAAAATGAATTTCCTGTAGATGTCACGATTTCTATCTCTGATTTAAATATCCGTCTGACTGGTAAATTAGATAAAATTGAATTTGGCGCTGCCGGGCAGGTTGGAGTTGTTGATTATAAAACTGGTAAACCTAAGAGCAGAAATTTTATCGAGGGCAAAACAGAAGAAGATGGTTCGGGTGACTATAAACGCCAACTCGTTTATTATAAACTTCTTCTCGATCTTTTTGACGGCGGCAAATATTGCATGGATGGGGGAATTATAGATTTTATCATGTCAGGCGAAAATGGAAAGCCACGGCGCGAAGAGTTTGTTATAACCAAAGAAGAAGTTGCTGCACTTAGGGCTGATGTTGAGCGTGTTCTTGACGAGATACTATCGCTGTCATTTTGGAACAAGCGATGTGATGACAAAACATGCGAATATTGTAAACTACGGGAGATGATAAGTTAGTTTTGCGCCCCTAGCTCAGCTGGTTAGAGCGTACGATTCACATTCGTAAGGTCACAGGTTCGATCCCTGTGGGGCGCACAATATATTTCATGCTAGACAAAAAGTTTGACACAAGAAATTGGTGTGATATACTTGAGCGACAACAAAATTATGGCAAATATAATC
This sequence comes from Candidatus Vogelbacteria bacterium, assembly GCA_016201425.1. The sequence goes on from JACQCW010000029.1 coordinate 12,834, forward strand.
ACTAACAAAATGATTTCTGCAACACAAACCCTTTTCGAGAGGGCAGTTCTTGTTGCCGCGAGAATGATAAATCAGATTGTTGGATGGAAAGAGCTGTCGCCGGTATATTTAAAAGTTAATAAGGACAAGGGATATTTGGGCCAAATATGATAATAATTTAGCCATTTTAAACTAGATTTTCTTCATATCTTGCCCAAAAGCAGGATTTTTTGTTCTTTGGTGGCCTTTGAAAACTTAATTATAGTCTAACGACAGGAGGTTAACATGGAAGACGTAGAGGAAAGAGAAGATCTAGGATTTTTCCAAGAACTTAGGCAGATTTGGGCCTTGATGGTGTGGGTCTGGTCTGAGTTTATCAGCGACGAAAGTAAGAAGGTCGCCAGAATAATGCTCTTCACTCAAGTCGCTGCAGGTATTGTGAGTATGGTCAGAGTTTGGTCGATTTCCATTATATTTGATGGCTTGGCCCTAGCGATGGTGCCGGGGGTTGGATTTGGCCCAGCCTTTATTGTAGCTGTCAAAGGTTGGTGCCTCTTTTGGTTTGTAGGAAAGGTTAATACTTATCTTAACCTTAGGGGTTCTCTAAAGAGAGAAAAACTGCTCGCAGTTAATTCAGGCTACGTCGACTTTCAGGTACTTAAGAAGTTTTACGCTCATTCGCTCTCAATGCACATTGGTGAAGATTCAAATTTGAACGAAGCTAGTGTAAGGAAGGGGAATGAGCATCTCACTAAGATCCAGTCTATCCTACTCTTTCAGGCAATGGAGGCGGTTCTCTCAATTGTGTTGCCTCTCGGGGCTTTAATAATTTTGAGCTTCTCGATTAGTTCGCCAGCGGTGTTGATAGCTCCCGTACTGCTAATTTTGATGTTTCTCGGTTCGAGTTTGTATTTGGCCCGATCAACAGTAAAGGATGCCGGTCCCATTGACGAAGAGTGGAAGGCTTACAATAGATATAAGGTTGAAAGATTCAGAGAGCCTGAGCGGGTAAAAAACAACGCCAAGGATGCACAAGAGGTTGGTGAGGTTGAGAGACAGTATAATGAGGTAATCCGCAAAGATCTAGAATACTGGTGTTGGTACATTTTAAGATCGTACGATAGAAATGCGATATCCGAGGAATATGTGAACTGGTCTCTCGCCCTCGGTGGTCTCCAAGTGCTTTTTGGCAAGATGAGTCTTGGACTACTTCAGCCGGTCTATTCGTGGAGCTGGAGGATAGTTGATGCGCTCTGGAGAATTGCGGATATTGAGATGCAGATAAATAGATCTGTTCCTTCGATCATTTCTCTTAAGAACGCATTGACGCTTCCTGTGGGAATTCACATTCCAGCAAATCCGATCATCCTACCGAAGGGTACGCCACTTAGGATTGAGTTCAAGAATGTCAGTTATCAATACACCAATAAAAAGACCAAGAGTGTGGTACCGGTTCTTAAGGACATATCGTTTGTAATTGAACCGGGTGAGAAGGTCGCATTGATAGGTCCATCGGGTGCCGGCAAGACCACAGTAATGAGACTATTGCTGCGTTATATGGATCCTACAAGTGGAGTGATCCTCGTTAACGGGGTTGATCTCAAGGAGATCGACTTGGCAACTTGGTTGGACCGGATAGGATACATTCGTCAACAATCAGAGCTCCTTTCCGGAGACATTAAGTACAATATTTGTTATGGACTTCCAGATTGTGGAGAGTCGCTATCAGACGATGAAGTTTGGGAGATTGCCAGACCACTCCAGATTGACTTCGGTGAATCGCGACTTTCTGAGGGTCTACATACCAGGGTTGGTTTTAAGGGGATCAAACTTTCAGGCGGTCAACAGCAGAGAGTTATGATTGCCGCCGCCGTAATGAAGGATCCGGACATACTTTGTTCAGACGAAAGCACGAGTTCACTGGATTCATCTACGGAGAAGCTTGTCCAAAAAGGGTTGGAGCATTATTTGACCGAGCGACGTATTGCAATATTTAATGCTCATAGACTATCCACGATCAGACAGATTTGTGGAAAGTTTATAGTTCTGAATGGTGGCGATAGTGCTGGGAGTCGTGTTGTTGCAATCGCCGGCGGCTTCGAAGAGTTGGCCGCTAAATGTGAGACATTTAGGAAAATTGCTGCTGACCAAGACATAGTTCTTTAATCTTTTTGCCCGCTGGCATTTGTCGGCGGGCTTTACTTTTTTGTCCAACTGCTATAGTGTGCGGATAGAAGTTGATCTTTGAGGAGGTTGTAAATGGAATGGTGGATGAATGCTGCAACGATGTTGGCGTACGTTTTTTTGACCGTTGGGGTGGTTTTCCAAATCAGGACTGCATACAGGAGAAAGAGTGCAGATGACATCGAGATTGTGGAGATTATAGGTAGGTCTGTCGCACAGATATTGATCATGTGGAAGATGATCGTAGTCTCTGATGTTTGGCTCCTCATTGGTCACACGATAATAACGGTAGTTTACTTTGGATATGTGGTTCTTGTTGTAAAATATAAATATTACAAATAGAGTCAGGGCCTTTAATATAGGCCTTTTATTTAGAGAGTATCTTTAATAGAAAGACTAAAGCGAACACCATACAACATCACGAACCCGAGTACTAAGAAAAGATATTTGTAGTCAATAAAATAGATTAGTCCACTTGCGATGGCAGGGCCAATGATATATGCCAGGGGACTCGCGTTGCGGAAAAAGCTTATAATATCTGAGTCAGTGGCTCTAACTTTTTTGAAAAAGTATGTCTCATTCATAACCTCAATTGCGCTGGCACCAACTCTTGTTGTAAATAGAACCAGAGTCCAAATTACAAGACTTTTAGAAGTAACAAATGTTATGGCCGAAGTAGAAACCGCCGCTATAATATATCCGGCAGTAAGGATCTCTTTTTCTCCCAAGTACTTGTCAGCGATCTTGCCGAGAGGTAGTTCTAAGATCACGAACGCCGTGAGCATTACGCTGAATATTACGCCTATTTGTTGCCAGTTGAACCCTGCCACTTCGTTGAGATATATTGGTGTATAGATAACCATCCAGGCATAAAAGAATTCAAGCAAAAAATTAGATACATATATTGAGTAAATATTTTTATCTCCCAGTATCTTTTTTAGGGTTTTTAAAAATGGTGGACTGTGATAAGTGACATCCTTTACATGGTGTAGTTCGATGACGACGACACATATTGAGACCAAAATAAATAACGCTGAGATTAAGTATACCTTCCAGAATCCTTGATTGGTGCCGTCGATTAAGTACCCGACAATTACTGGCGCTAATACAAAGGCCAAGTTCATGGCTGTTAGTAGTTCTCCGCGGTCTCCGCCCGTCTGGTTCTTCCGCGAAAATTCTTCCAGGTATATATCAATAAGTATACGATTCAGTGTGATTGCAATTTGAAAAATTAAAAAAGAAACTATTACAATTACTGGGAGATAGTTTGAAAGAGTGTTTAGTGAGGCCACCCGTGCAATTGAGTCACTAATTTTGAAACTTACAGTTTGAGAGGCGAATGGCGAAGAGACAAACGCAAGTCCAAGCATTGCTGCAAGGTCAAACAACAAGACAACTAAGACGGTTATAAATTGTCCAAATCTTTCAAGCACGGCAGAAAGTTTTGGTATGACCAGTATCGTGAAGATAGATGCCAAGACGTATATAAGCCCGATCTGTCCTTTGCCAATAAATGGCTCAATAAAGGAGGAGTTTATATATACGACAAATGCGTAGTGTACAGAAGTAAGGAATGCAACAAGGTATATCGTGTTCACTACACTTTTTTTAATAGTAACTTTACTCATAGGAATATTTTAGCATGATCGGGCCCACACTTATATACTCTAGTATCAATCTCATTGACGGTCTTGGACTTTATGTATATAGTCTTGTGGCGAGATGATCTTTTAAAAAAGGAGGACAATGTGGTTAAGAATCAAAATGTATTTCTCTTTTGGGATGGAATTTTAAGCCAGTGGCATAGTTCGGAGTTTGCTCTCGATGGTCTTGCCTTTAAATGGGCTGAGCAGTGGATGATGTACAAGAAGGCTGAGATATTTGGCGATACCGAAACCATGAAGAAGGTTTTGCGTGCAGAAAGTCCTAAAGAGTGCAAGCAGCTCGGTCGCCAGGTCTGTGGTTTTATCTCGTCAGAGTGGGACAAGGTCTCGAGAGATATAGTCTACGAGGGAAACATCGCCAAGTTCTCGCAAAATGTGGAATTAAAGAAGCAGCTTCTTGATACTGGCGATGCAATGTTGGTGGAGGCCAGTCCATACGATAAAAAGTGGGGGATTGGACTTGCGGCAAGCGACCCTCGGGCCAAAGATCCATCAAGGTGGCTTGGGACAAATTGGCTGGGTGAAGTTTTGATGAGGGTTCGTACTGAGCTTCGTCGTCGACAAGAGTCTGCGGTTGATCAAATACACAAAAAGAAGGGTCGCAAGAAGTAGGCTTGTCGTAGTCACCGCTAGCGCCAGCTGGCGGTTTTTATTTTTTGTTATACCTCGATCAAAACTGGCAGAATGATCGGGCGTTTTTTGGTTTTTTGGAAGAGGAATTTACCAACTTTTTCTCGGAGATGGTTTTTTACGTAGTCGAAGTTTACTGGGTGCATCTCGGCAGTCGCATCTTCGATGGTTTTTTTGATTAAAAATCTAGTTTGGCGCAAAAGGTCTTGCGACTCTTTCAGATAGATGAAGCCGCGAGAGATTATATCAGGGGACTGTCTGGTCTTACCAGTTTTAACGTCTATTGTTGAAATGATCACAAACATCCCATCTTGTGCCAAGAGTTGTCGGTCTCGAATGACCACATCTTTAACATCACCGGTTCCCAAACCATCTACCATGACAACTCCCGACGGGGCATTTTCTTTTTGTATTTGAACTTTATTTCCTCCCTCAACTAGATCTATAATCATACCGTTGTCTGGAATAATGATGTTTGCATCCGGCATACCAGCTTCCTTGGCGACTTCGCCATGTACTCGTAACATGTAGTGGTGTCCATGGAGAGGCATGAAGAATTTTGGCTTAATCGCTTTGTGGATCCAGAGGGTTTCGTCGTGATTGGCGTGTCCCGAGGAGTGAACATCTGCAACTCGATAGTGAATTATTTTCGCCCCCTGTCTCGATAGGTTGTCTTTTAGTTTTTGTACAGATTTTTCGTTACCAGGAATAATCGAAGAGGAGAGGAGCACAGTATCTGTTTTGTTTACTTTAATATGCTTGTCCTTCTTTGTTGACATTCTCATGAGTGCTGCCATTTCGTCACCTTGGGCACCGGTAGCTAGAATTATTACATTCTGTGGGGGAAATGATTCTGCCTCTTCAGGGGCTATGAGAGTGCTTGTCTTAACTTTTAACATCTGAAGCTCTTTGGCTATGCCGACATTGACCTTCATGCTTCTTCCACGGAGAATGACTTTTTTGTTGAACTCCTCAGCTGTCTTGATAATAAAGATAATGCGTTCAAGAAGAGAAGCGAACGTGCCGATAATTAATCTGCCTTTAGTGTCGGCAATAATCTTTCTCAAATTTTCGTGTACTGCCCTTTCAGAGAATGACCATCCTGGACGCTCGACATTTGTCGAGTCTGCGGCCAGTAACAGATTATTTTCTTTACCGATTTGACTGAAAGTCTCTACTTCGTGGGGTAGTGGAACGCCGTTATCGTGGTCGATCTTGAGATCTCCAGTAAAGATGATGTTTCCAAATGGCGTCTCAACAACGATACCCATTGCGTCTGGGATCGTGTGTGTAACATTAAAAAATCTCACAGCCAAGTGCTTGCCAACTTTAATTCTCGCATCTTTTTCAACAACCCTAAGATCTAAAGATGGCAGCTGTGGGAATTCGTCCTGTCGTTTTTTTATCATGACGGAGGTTAAGAGTCTCGTGAAAATTGGCGGATTTCCGATCTTGTCAGCAATATAGGGGATTCCTCCTATGTGATCTAGGTGGCCGTGGGTGACGAAGATACCTTTTATCAGCCTTTTCTTTTTTTGTAGGTAAGTTGTGTCTGGAATTATATAGTCAATTCCTGGAGCCTCTTCGCCTGGAAATTGGAAGCCCGCATCGATGACTACAATTTCATCTCGACATTCAACCACGGTCATATTTTTCCCCACCTCCTCAACTCCACCAAGTGGAATGATTCTCACGGTATCTTTGTCTGGAATATTTGGAATAAATTGTGGAGCGACAGCCTCGAAAGATGTAGGATTAGAGAATTTTCTGTGGAATGTTTTGTCTTGAGACACGTTGTCTTTTTGTCCGAAGGTGCCTATAGGGCGGGCCGAAAAAGTCTTTCTAACAAAGACACTTTTATTAGTAGGATTGGTCACTGGTGGTTTTGATGGCACCCTTAGGTGTTGAGCGGGCCGATGAGACACGGGCCTTTTTTTGTCGCTATTTTGCGCGGAGTTATTGTCCATGACGTATAAAATTATTAGGTTATTTATATTTAATTTGCGAAGATTTTCCAAACTTTTTCAGTGTCGATATACCATTTATAGATACTCAAAAATCTGTCTGATGGAATAGTTATGCTGCCCATCACGAGATTTTTGATTTTACTCGGTGGGGCATATAGGAAGCTTGGTGAATATATAAATATTGCCGGAGTATCGTTGTCGAGTTCTTTTTGAAGGTCAGAATATATCTTTGCTTTTTTGTTTGGATCGAGCTCCACTCTTGCCGCTCCGAGAAGTTTGTCAGCCTTACTGTTGGTGTACATTGAAATGTTTATTCCTGGATCGTTACGCTGGGAAGAGTGCCAGAAGGAAAATAAGTCCGGGTTTCTACCTATGATTTCGCCGAAAAATAAGGCGTCGTATTTGCGTGGTCTGATGACATTTTGATTTAAATCTCCTATCTCGAAAACGTTAAGATTTACTTGAACGCCAAGCTGTTCCCAGTTTTTTTTGATTATTTCTGCCGCGTTTTTGAGTTCTGGCGTGTCCGCCGTCGAAATGTCTATCGCCAAGGTCGTCTTAACTTTTTTGACCGTTTTTTCCCAGATATTTTTTTTTGTATTAAACTTCCAGCCCCCCGTCGTCAAGATTTTTTGTGCGTTTGCGATTCGAACAGCATCACTTGTACTTGCTGTTGTCGGTGAAACAGAACTATTGGGAACTGGTCCAGAAATTTGAGTACCGAATCCAAGTAAAATTTCATTTACAATGTCAGTTTTGTTCGTTACGGCGTTTAGTGCACCGCGTACGGCTTTATCTGCTACGGCCTTCGAGTGGTTTTGATTAAAGAAGACCGCAAAAATTCTTGGAAGTGTGACCTCAATAACTTTAGCTCCCTGGTCTTTCAAGGATTTAGCTATTTGGGGTGGGATAGTATTGATTGCTTCAATTTCTCCTGATCGATAGGCCGATAATAATTCGTCTTCATTGGGATAAAATCTAATTCTTACTGTTTCAATTTTTGCCTCTCCTAATGCGAAATATTTAAAAGGCGCTAGATCATAGTATTGAGGTAGGACAGAGATACCATATGTACTGTCGCTTGTTTTTGTTGTCACAATATTATTTATCATGTAAGGTCCTGATCCAATTGGCTCAAGATTATATTTAGTGTTCGAAAAAGACTCTGACGAAATATTGCCCCAGATATGTTTTGGTAATATGCCCAGAGTTGTATTTTCTAAGAAGGGCGTGTAGGGCTGTTTCAATTTAAAAACAATTGTTTTATCATCAACTTTTTCAACCGTCACACCTTCGAAACCTGGCCTCTTATAACTTTTAATAAGAGGATCTTTTGCCTCCTGAAGGGTAAACTCGACATCATCTGATGTGACAGGTTTACTGTCTTGCCAAACCGCGTTCTTACGTATTTTGAAAGTGTATGTTAGGCCATCAGGAGCGCTTCGCCGATTACTCCTTCAGTGAGAATTCCGCCGGTAGTCGGCACCTCGACCAAGTATCTGTCGTTAATATTTTTAAAGATAAAAACTATACTTACGATAAAGATGGCTATAAGAGCAAAAAAAATCAATCGCTCATTTTTGTTGAATGAGTTGAGCGCAAGGTTGATTTCTTTTTTGTTCGGTTTTCGCATGTAGACTAGTTTACAGAGAAGTAGTCTTGGCTACTACTTTCTGGAACTATACAAACAACGCAGCGATTGCAGATAGAATGAATGCTAGAGCCACAACCACTGTGGCCATGAAGATGAATTTTTCAGCTCCTCTTTTTGATCTAAAATTATTGGCTCCGGAAGTGCCACCAGACCATGCGCCTAAGCCCGCTTCGCTCTGCTGAAGCATTACTAAAACTACCAGTACGATGGACAAGAGTATCTGCACCCAAGGAAGTAATTTAACTATAGTAGCCATTTGTCCAACTACTCTAGCATGTTGGAGGAATAAAATCAAATTTGGTGTTCCGTTCTGTCCCTAAGTAGATTGCTATTGACTAATTAGTAAATTAGTTATAGTATAAAGAAGTATTTGGAACATTGACTTAAAAAACCTTAAGGAGGTTCGGTCGTGGAGAACATGGGCAGGGATTCTCGTTGGTTTCATAATCCGCTAACCTTGGTGTTTGTCGCCAGTGCGCTAGCGTTGATTTCTGTAGTGACGTTGGATTTCTACGCTAGTTTTAAGGTAGCTGCGCCGGAGGGTGTGACTTATTACGATAGTCATTTTGGTGGATCAAGTCTTCTTGATTCTGGAACTGTATATAGTACATGGCTCGGGACGGCCGTTTTTTCTCCTCGTGACAAGCAAGTTGGACGAGTTAATTTTGCAACCAAAGATCACTTCATATCTGGAGTTGGTTACGGTGCCCCAGTGGAAGTGGTTTTCAAAGACGGATTACACGCTAAGGTTTGTGCGTGGGCCGATCTTCGTATATCTGACGCACTGCTTAAAAGATATCCAGAAGGTATTGCCGCAAACGGTAATCCGGACTCGGTCACGCCACTTAGGTCAGTAGTTGAAAAAGTACTTCAGGTGGTCGCCAATACTATGACCAAGAAAGATGCAATGGAATATTATGGGCGGGGATTTCGTAATCAGTTTACCCAAATGAAGTGGAATCATGACTTTCTGAAAAACTTGGATGAAAATGGTGTATCAATCGACGATATCACAGCCATCTGTGTCAAATAAGGAGGTTTGGAGATGAATAGGTTTCCGGAGCAGCCCATGATGCCGCTCTCTGATATTTTGAGAACTATTGAAACGCAAAAGTTGCCAATCGGCCTTGGTAAGGAAATTGGGCTTGGTTTTGGCACTCCATCTTACTTTTCTAATATTCCAGAAACTTCTGACCATGAAAAGTTTTTGGTATATGCGAGGCGCCAGCCAGGGACCGAAGGACTCTTTGGATTTTTTCAGACGGTCTGGAAGCGTGGATTGGGTGAGGCTGTCTATCCATACTTTGGTTACATTGCTACAGGGCGCAACAAAGGGGATAGTAGCGAGAGCTTTTACTACTTCAAAAGTTCCGACGCCAGACTCTTGTTCGAGAAGATGGAGTCGATGTACGTTGGACAAGAAAGGAGTTAGGAATGTACGACAGATCGCATATTCGACAAGCGGTGTTGGTTATGGTTGTACTTCTCGCTTTGATCGGACTGGCTAGTCTGGTCGCTGTTGGTTTTTTGGCCCATAATCCCGGCTACTACGCCACTATGAAGAGCGATGGAAATGATACTGCCGTATTGTTGCCTCTCTTCTTTTGGCTTGGTTATCTGTTTGGCGCCATGTAGTTAGTGGGAAGGTGGCAAATTCGTTGGCCTGTGGGTGATACCACGGGTCTTTTTCTTTGCCCATTAGTTATATTGTAACCAAAGTGGTAGTATCAGTTGTTAGGATTATTGAGTTCGGTAGATATTGACCAAAGGCATGTCGCTGGTTTATAATATCGCCGAAATTATAAGTTTTTAATATTATTTATCATTAATAAAAATATGAGCAAAAAGATAAATTTGAGGCCGCTGGGAGATAGGATAATTGTTGAACCTTTGAGTGAGCACGAGAGAGGAAAGGAGACAAAGAGCGGTATTTTTATTCCTGAAACTGCCGAGAAGGAGAGAGCAGAGCAGGGTGTTGTGGTGGCCGTCGGCACGGGCAAAGTTAATGACGATGGGAAGTTAATACCGATGTCGGTTAAACTCGGTGATAAAGTTTTATTCACAAAGTATGGTCCTGACGAAATTAAGCAAGATGGGAAAGAGTATTTTATTTTGAATGAGTCAAGTGTATTAGCAGTTATAACAGAGTAGTAAATTTAAAAATGTCAAAACAAATTATTTATAGTAATGACGCTAGAGAAGCATTAAAGAGGGGCGTCGATAAAGTTGCCGATGCGGTGAAGATCACAATCGGCCCAAAGGGGAGGAACGTGATTATTGATAAAGGGTATGGCGCACCAATGATTACAAACGATGGTGTGACGATTGCTAAGGAGATTAGTCTCTCAGATAAGATTGAGAATATGGGCGCGGAGATGGTTAAGGATGTGGCTAACAAAGCCAACGACATGGCGGGAGATGGTACAACCACAGCTGTGGTTTTAACTCAAGCAATTGTTACAGCTGGATTCAAGAAGACAGCACTCGGCGCGAATGCAATGGGAGTCAGATTAGGTATTGAGCATGCCACAAAGGACGTGGTGGCAGCGCTCGTTGCCATGGCCAAGCCGATTAAGTCTAAGAGCGAGGTTGTACAGGTGGCGACAATTTCGGCCGAGTCAGAAGAGTTTGGGAAAATAATTGCTGATGCAATTGATAAGGTGGGTAAGGATGGAGTTGTGACAGTAGAGGAGTCGCAATCGTTTGTCGTTGAGTCTGAGGTTGTTGAGGGCATGCAATTCGACAAAGGCTACGTCTCTCCTTACATGGTTACAAACGCAGAGCGGATGGAGGCTGAGTATGAGGACGCGATGATTTTGATTACTGACAAAAAGATTTCTTCTGTTAAAGAAATTTTACCACTTTTGGAGAAGGTTGCTCAGTCGGGAAGAAAGGAGTTGGTAATAATTGCTGATGATCTTGATGGCGAGGCGTTGGCGGTGCTTGTGGTAAACAAAATTAAAGGATCATTTAATGCGTTGGCTGTCAAAGCTCCGGGTTATGGCGACAGAAAGAAAGAGATGCTCGAGGATATTGCCATAATGACAGGCGGAAAGGTTGTCGCAGACGAGGTTGGCTTGAAGCTTGAGAATGCTACTCTTGATATGCTCGGTAAGGCGAGGAAGGTTATTGCTACTAAAGAAAATACAACGATTGTTGGTGGTAAGGGTAAGAAGGCTGCTATCGATGCAAGAACAGCGCAACTCCGAACGCAAATTGCAAATGTTGATTCAAGCTTTGATAAAGAGAAGTTGCAAGAGAGGCTCGGTAAGTTGTCGGGTGGTGTCGCTGTCATTAAAGTTGGGGCTGCGACTGAGTCTGAAATGAAGTACAAGAAGTTAAAGATTGAGGATGCTGTTGAGGCGACTAAGGCTGCGATCGAAGAGGGAATTGTAGCGGGAGGTGGTACGGCGCTGATTCGGGCGATGACTAAAGTTTCAGCGAAGGGGGTGAGATGTCCACACGAGGATATTAAGGATGAGTTTGCTGCCGGTGTTAGTGTCCTTCTTGAATCACTTCGGGCGCCACTTAAGCAGATCGCGGATAACTCTGGCAAGCAGGATGGATCGATAATAGTACACAAGGTTGAGAGTGGGAAGGATAATGAGGGTTATGATGCCAACAAAGATGCAATCGTTAAAGATATGATTGCTGCCGGTATTGTTGATCCGGTCAAGGTTACCAGAACGTCTCTGGAGCATGCAGCTTCTGCCGCTGCGATTCTTTTGACCACAGAGGTTGCAATTGCCGACGAACCAAAGAAGGAATCCGGAGCTGAGATGGGTGGTGGCATGGGCGGTGGTATGCCAGGCATGGGCGGAATGGGGTATTAAAAACTAAAAGAAAAGAAGTACAGGACCTCTTCCTTGGGGGTCTTTTACTTTTTTTCGTGATAGTCCTGCTCAGTGTTAACGGACCAAATGTTTTCTTTATCTTCGACTCCAGCGATAATGTTATCTACTGCCACCATTGCCGTAAGCATAGAGTGGTCCTGATTATTGTATTTGTGCATGCCGTTTCTACCAACTAAGAATAAGTTTTTAAATTTACTAATGTAATTTTTTAAATCGTCGAAATGATCGTAGGTTCCAAAATATGCAGGATATGTCTTTGGCATCTTTATAACCGTTGAATCAAGGACGTTACTTTTTTCGATGATTCCAATTTTTTCAAGTTCAGATATCGCAAAGGCCGTCATCTCTTTTTCTGGAAGATTCCAAATTCTGTCGGTTTCGTAACAGAAATATTCAAGACCTATCCAAACATTTTTTTGATCGGCCACAAGGTATGGGCTCCAATTATTGAAAATTTGTAGTCGACCTAGTAGTACATCAGGCTCCTGAATGTAAATCCAGTTATCTTTTATTAATTTGTCACCATTTTTGCTACCCTCTTTAATTTTAAGTTCTTTTAGAAGTAGGCCCACCGTTATGAAATCACGGTAAATAAGTCCATCACTAATTTCCAGAATATTTTTAGGTACAGTTTCACCCATATCCCTCAAGAGCTCCTTCATGGGCATTGTGGAAAAAAAGTAATCGCCTTCAAAAGTTTTATTTTGTTTGCTCACTTCGTTTTTGGTCTCAACCGATAAAATCTTGAAGTCGTCCGAAGCGTTAACTTTTATAACATCAGTGTCCTTAATTATTTCTCCGCCCATAGCAACAACTTGTTTGGCTACCTCTTCCCACATTTGCCCAGGTCCAAACTTGGGGTACAGAAACTTTTCGATCAAAGAAGTCTCCGTCTCTTTTTGTGATAAGGTCTTAGATTTCGGTAAGACTGTTTTTATCATATGAATTATCGTTTTTGTTATAGACAAGCCCTTTATTCTTTGAGCTCCCCATTCTGCGCTAATTTTGTCGCAATCAATTCCCCAAACCTTCTCCGTATATGATTTAAAAAAAGTCAGATAAAGCTCTCGTCCGAAACGATTAACAAAAAACTCCTCAAGATTTGTTTCAGGATTTATTGGAAATAGTATCGACCAAATATAGCTTACACCTATTTTAATTGTTCTTACTGGACCTAGCCCCATTAGGGTATTGGGGCTCAGGGATACTGGATAGTCAAAAAACTTTCTTAGAAAATAGATCCGCGATTTTCGTTGTCGCACAAGCATGACCTTATCATCTTTTCTTGGATCTGGGCCAGATTTCGTAACGAGGAGCATTCTTTCTTTACCTTGATACGCAAGTCTTTGGTCTTCTGCCGACATTTGTTCTGGCGGTAAGATATTAAACCACCAGTTCATCACTCTGTCGGACTTTGAAAAAAAACGATGACCCCCAATATCAATTCTGTTCCCTTTGTAGTTTACTGTTCTTGATATTCCACCCATGTAAGTGCTTTTTTCAAGAATGATCGGTTTAATTTTGGTTCTTTTGAGCAGTTCATAGGCCGCCGTCAAACCAGCTGGGCCAGCGCCGATAATGATAGCTATGTGCTGATTGTTATTTTCTTTCATATTTTTATTTTAAATATCGAATATCTACCAAAAACTTTTTGGATATTATACTGCTTAGCCAAAATCTGGTTAGTGGCGATATCTTCTGTGGTATTATCATTGACGACAACGATCTCCGGAAAGATGCCTGACAAAAGAGGATTAGCGCCAATTGTAGGCATGCCGGTTAGGGTAAGCAAGTTAAAACGTTTTTCTGTTTGTAAAAGACTGGATATTTCAATGCCATCAAGCGTGGCGATTGAAGAGCCGGGGAAGTTCGAGTTTAAGTATGAGATTGTTTCTGGAGCGTCACTTGAATAGTAGATCTTTGCCACAGTGAATAGTTGCAAGGTCTGGATAGTTATTAGTAAAACCAAGATCGCAGTTGTAAAAGTTTGTTTATGTAACTCTGAGATCATATTGATGTTTTGAATTATAATTTTTATAGCGTAGGGTAACAAAAAAAGAATAAGTAATTCTGCGATGAGTATGTATCTAAGCCACCCTGGACTTCGCAGATAATAAATGAATGCAAACGCTGAATATAAAATTACAAAATTGAAAATATCAATATAGATTTGTTCGCCATTTCTAATCAGATATCTCGAGACTAATATTGCCGTCAGAAGACAGGCAAAATAGATTATTGTTGTAGAGTGCGGCAAGTTCAGTATATTGTTAATGATATTGGAAGATATGTCTGAGCTGTAGGGATTTTTGTAAAATTGCAGGATTTTTGGCATAGCCT
>JACQCW010000012.1 GCA_016201425.1 Candidatus Vogelbacteria bacterium
TCCTTATTTTGTTCGCGGGGAATGTGAGTAAATTTGAGATTAGGGAAATCAGTGACTCGCAGATTCCATATTTTTATAAATAGTGGAAATAAATTTTCAGCCTTAATCTGATACTTACCCGAGAGCTGCCTCTGGGCCAACTCACTATCCATTTTAATTTCGATATCAAAATCTTTTAATTTTTCAGTGCCTAAAACTTTCTTTAGATTTTCGAGGCCTAAAATAACTGCGTAATATTCAGCATAGTTATTGGTGTTAACACCAAGCGACTTAAAACATTCTTTGATAACGTGACCATCATCATATGTAATATATGCGCCCGATCCTGCATTACCAGGATTCCCCCTCGCGCCGCCGTCTGTATAGATAATTATTTTCTTTTTTGACATCTAACTATTTACGTAAAAATTCAAACAAGTCGTCTCTAGAAAATCCCGCTTCTTCAAGAATACTTAAAAGTGTACTTTTTACAACATCGCGATTGTGCGTGGGCACCGTTACTCGTCTTTTTGAAATTTCATTGTAATAAATAAAATGACTCCCTGCAGAATGGTCTAGTTCAAAACCATGCGTTTCAAGAAATTTAATTACCCTTTTGTGACTCAAACTAGGCAGTCGGGGCATATTTCAGATCGAGGGTAGTTAAGTAAACGTTATCGTCACTGGGAATTGGCTCATTATGTTTCTTTAGGCTCACAATATATCCGTAGATCGCATCCTGAGCCATCTCCTTGGCCTTTTCTATGGTCTTACCATAACTAATACAACCAGGTAAGGCGGGGACCATAACAGTAAAGCCACCCTCAGGGGCTGGCCTTAACATAATGTTGTAACGATAATTTGTCACATTTTTAACTAGTTTCATGTTGATTATTTATAGTTAAACCGACACTTCCAAATAGCCAAGAGCAGCTTCCCTAACATTAGATTCTGCCTCGGCAAATGTCTCACCAAAAGATGAGAGATGATTCAACTCCGGGATTGTTGCGGTTATTTGGCCCGACTCCTTATCAGCCTCATATTCGATTTTATATTCAAATTCGTTTGACATGTGTTTATCCTATCAACTTTATAAAAAAAAGAAAGCCCGAGCCAAATGGCACGGGGCACTGAAACTATTCGAACTTTTCTTTTATGATTTCAATTAGTAAAGTGGGCCCAGAGATAGCGAGGATAAAACAGTACGTAAGCTCACTGCGATCACGAAGAGGCTTATAATAGAGCAGGCAAGCCCCAGTAGTGCCAGCTCCAACTGCAAACCACCATATAACTGCCCACTTGAAAAACCAGAGCTTGGCTGCCACAGTCGCAGGAAACCAAATCACGTTAAGAAGAATTGAAATTGCAAGAATCAACTTAACCACACAAATTCCTCCTTTATTTCAGCGGCACTATTTTGACCGCCAGTTACATTAGATCAAAGAACACATTTATTCACACAAAAAATACCAGGTAATTTAAACAAAATCAACAATCCTAAGCCGCGCTTTTTCACGAAAGCCATAACTATCTTTTTCTAAATGCGCCAGGAAACTTAGTCTATCGCCTACCATGAAGTCACCCTCAGTCTTATCTTTATACTTAAATAATATTGCCGAAACAACATCGCCCCAACTGTTTTTAAAATCCAATCGCAAATGATCCTGCTTTGCGCCAAAAAAGTCCACTGCGTAAATTTCTAGGTCTTCAAGCAAAAAGAGCGGCCGCCTGTTACCTACTCCGAACGGCGCAAGCTTCGATATCAATTCAAAACTTCCAAATGTTACATCGTCAATCGAAATTTTTTTATCTACTTCTACCTTATCTTCTTCTAAACTATTGAAGTCGGACTTCAATAGTTTTAAATATGCCTCGGATAATTTTTGCTTTAACAAACCTATATTCTCCTCACTTACCGAAAATCCCCCGGCTAAAGCGTGCCCACCCATGCCGATGAACAATCCTTCGCCGCCTGCGATCATCAGGTTCAAAATATTTACCCTGCCATCCGATCTGCACGAACCCTTGATTTCATTAGCGCCCTCTCTACCCCAAACAAACGCTGGCCGCTTGTATCTATCTATAATTCTTCCAGCTGCTAAACCAACAACCCCCGGCGCCCACTCTCTATTACCGATCACAATTACGGGCGATCCATCGTCTTCTTTCATAACCTTAGTGACCTCTCGCATCATCTTATCTACAGCCCTCTTCCTCTCGTTATTTTTGCTTTCCAAATATTCAGCGTGAACAGCTGCTTGAACATGATCTGTCTCCGCAAGAGTTCTAAAACCGTAGATCGGCTCGCCCATTCGACTCGCTGCATTAATCCGTGGACCAATTGTGAAACCAACATCCTCTTCGGTAAGTGTCCCTTGATCTACCCGCGCTTTGTACAAAAGTTTCATAAGCCCCGGGCGAGAACTCCTCTGTAAAACCTTCAAACCAAAATATGCGAGTGCCCTGTTTTCCCCCTGAAGGGGAACCATGTCAGCAATGGTTGAAAGTCCAGCCATATCTAGGAGCCACTTCTCCCACCCCTCTTTAACCCGCCAACCTTCACGCCCTTTTCTCAAGAGCGCTTGCACCAATTTAAAAGCGACTCCCGCACCGCAGAGCATATCGAATGGATAATCATCTGCCTCTTGCTTAGAATTTAAAATCGCAAAAGCGTTCGGAACTTTTTCCTGCGGTAAATGATGGTCCGTGATGATTACATCGATTCCTAACTCATTTGCGCGATCTACCTCTACGACATCTGTGATCCCATTATCGACCGTGATTAAGAGTTTTACTTCATCGGCCGCAAACTTTTCGATCGCACCTATATTCAACCCATAGCCCTCAAGGTGCCGGTGCGGAATGTAAACATAAAAATTTTGATACTCTATCTTTTTAAAAAAGTCATGCAAGATCACGCTGCCGGGAATTCCATCACAGTCATAATCTCCATACACAACTATTTTTTCGTTCTGTGAAATGGCAAGTAAAATTCTCTCAACCGCCTTCTCCATATTTAAAACCAAGAAAGGGTCGTGCAGATCGCGTTCAAAATTAGGTTTCAAAAACCTCTCCGCAGCATCCTCGTCCTTAACTCCACGGTGAAAAAGTAAGTGCGCCAGTAGGTCATTGTGTGATGACAAGCCTTTTCTCTCACCATTCGACAACTCTCTATTCAAAATCCAATTTTGCATAGCCTCGATTATAGCATATAATATCGCCATGAATGATTGCCTATTTTGTAAAATAGTTGAAGGAAAAATACCGGTCTACAAGGTTTATGAAGACGATTCTGTTCTGTCTTTCCTCGATATAAAACCAGAGGCCAAAGGACACGTATTGGTCATTCCCAAAAAACACTATCAATGGGTTTGGGACATTCCGGAAATTGGAAAGTTCTATGAAGTGGTTAAAATGATTGCTCTAGCCCAAAAAAAAGCTTTCTCCACTGATTGGATCGTTTCAAGAGTCATCGGCGAAGATGTTCCGCATGCTCACGTCTGGCTCATCCCCGCTCGCGAAGGCATGCCACGAGGGTACAAATACGCTGACGGTGAGATGGCAATAACAGCAAAACTGATTAAGAAGGCACTAGAAAAATAAAGTGGATATGGAAAACCCTGCACCAAAAAAATTGACCATCGGCGCACAAAAAGTCAGCTCCTTAAAACCCGGAGAGCAAAGAGAAATCAAAAAACTGTCAAAAAAAACTCTGCCAGCACCCGAAAAAAATATTGCACAACTTCACACAAAGAAAATCGAGGCCGCCCTACAACCTGATGAAAAGGAACATGATTTGCTTACCGAGAAGATTGTGTTAATAAGAGAAATGGTAGGTAGCACTAGCAAAATATTTTATATTGAACTTGAAACCGGCACCAAAGCCATAGTAAAAATTTTAAATTTAGACGACGAGAAATATATTATAGACAACAAAGAGCTGCACCCGGCAAATACCGAAATAGCTGCCCACCTCCTGGACAAAATCCTCGGCTTTAGTCTAACTCCTGCCACAATATTGAGAGAAAAATTAGATTACGAGAACAGTGATCAGACTTTACTTAAAATAGAGAACCTTCTGGGTGAAGATGACAGGTTTATGGTGCAAGAATTTGTCGCCGGCAAAACCGCGGAAGAAATACTCGAAGGCGGAGGGCGTCTCCCAAATGACGTGATGTTAACAATTTCAGTCTACGATTATCTTCTTTGCAACTTTGACCGCAATTATAGCAATATTAAATTTTCAAGAGGGCAACTAACGGCACTCGACGAAGAATTCTCTTTTGAAGACACAAATTTTGATAAAGTTATCAACGACCTATCTTCCGCAGCAAAAGCCCAAAAAATCGTTCCAAATGTTCTTTACGAAATTTTTGAAAATTTTAAAAACAACAGAAATGCTATGGTTGAAACAATCCGACTCGGTTTTAGAGATTTAATGCCAGAAGACAAAATCGATGCCTGTATAAGTAGAATAGACCAAATAGGAAAGATAATCCTATCAAACAATTCAGTTCCCGAAGAAGAAATCGGTAAATTAACATTCAACTAAAAAATGAGGAAAGTCACCATTTACAATCTACAAGACTCAGGTAAACAAAAAGTTCTTGCAACTTACTTACTGATTGGGAACAACATGGCATTTGAAGGCGAACCATCATTCGTTAATCACCTGGCTAAAAACGGTGTACTCGATAAAAATAATAAAACACGACTTTTTCCTAAGGATGGAGATAAATTTATCGACTCACTGAAGACGAACTTTACCTCAGTCTATCTCACGGCAGTGGAATCTAAATAACTTGACTTTAAATCCATTAATGATAATGTCACGGCAGATTTACGCAAAAAGACCGAAGTTGGTCTGGTCTCGAAGCGGTTTGGATGGAAGAAACTAGTTGATGATAACCCTGTCGCCTTTAGTGGCGAGCCAGGATATCAAGCTGACCTTTTGATGCCCGGACTACGTTGGAAGTTTTGCATCCTATATAAGGTTGAGAAATTCCCATTCGTCCAAGTTCCAGCCGGCGAGATCGGTGTGGTTATTGCACAGGTTGGTGCGCCCACGCCCATCGGCGCCAAGTCAGCAGAATACAAACCTGAATTCGGAAACTTCTGCAATCTGACAAACTTCGTCAAACTCGGTGGACAAAAGGGTATCCAACGACCAGTCCTAAACCCCGGAAACTTCGCAATCCATCCTGTTGGCTTCTTGGTCATTACTAAGAGTCGAGTGTATGGACTCCCAATTTCTCCCGAGCTCAAGGAGAAACGTCTGACTGCAGAGTCGTTCGATCTCAAACCCGATCAGCTCGGTTGGACAATCATCAAGCCAGATCAGCGGAAAGACGGCAAAGTTGTCGACGTTGTGGGTATTGTTAACGTCCTTGACGGTAAGCCCTTGAACTCCGGCGACATTGCCAATCGACTTGGTGACTACAATGATGTTCAAGCAATGGAAAAAGCCGACAAACCGAGCGCTGAGGTTATTGAAGTCTTACTCGGAAACAAGAACGCCGTTCATAACAATTATCAGGACTTCCAGGCATTCTTGAACAACGGTGGAAAGATTGGTCTTCAGCACGACCCGTTACTCTATGGGGCATATGCGTTGAACCCATTCTTGGTAAAAGTTGAGCTCATGCCTATGCTTGTCGTTAAGCAAGGTGAAGTGGCTGTAATAAAGGCCTACGTTGGTCTACCAACAGTTGATACTTCTGGTGAAGCTTTCAAACATGGATCAACAGTCAAGCCGGGACACAGAGGTACGTGGGAAATTGGACTAGGCACTGGTAAGTATCCAATCAATCCCAGATGCTACGAAGCCGAAATCGTACCGACTGCAATCCTGACCCTGAACTGGGCCGATGCAACTTCAAAAGCGCATGATCTAGATTCGCAACTGAAGCAAATCGACGCCAAGAGCATGGAAGGCTTCGAATTCCTGATCGACCTGCAGGTCCAGATCCACATTCCCGAGAAGCAGGCGCCCAAGGTTATCTCCATGGTTGGTACAATGCAGAATCTGGTCAACGAGGTGCTCCAAGCGGCCGTGGGTAACCACTTCCGCGACAAGCTCCAATCGATGCCGGCTATCAAATTCATCGAGACTCGTAACAAAGTCCAGGTGGAAGCATTCGAATACATCAGAGAGAAGCTCTCTGAGTACAATGTCGAGACCAAGGGCATCTACATCCAGGATGTCGTATTGCCCAAGGACCTCGTTGAAGTCCGAACCTCTCGCGAAATTGCAAACCAGGAGATCGAAACCTACAAGAAGCAGACAGAGGCTGAGACTGGACGAGTTGAAATGGAGAAAGCTAAGGGTACTGCCAACATGCAGGAGGAGCTTGCCCGCTCACAGGTCGGCATCAACATTAGCCAAAACCAGGCAGACGCGCGTAAGGCACAGGCTGATGGTGAAGCAACCTACCTTTCTAAGACTGGTGCTGCAAAGGCCGCTGAAGTTGAGGCTGTTGGTTTGGCAAGAGCTCAGGCTTACGAGAAGCAAGTTCTTGCGCTCGGAAAGACGGAGACGGCATTTCTCAATGCTCTGACCGTTGCATCTGAGAATCACCTTGGCGTCATGCCAAACATTCTGGTCATTGGTGGGGGAAACAGCGGCGGCTCAGCACTTGAGGCTCTCGCTGCAACCCTGACCGACATGGTTTCTAAGCAAACTGCCGCGAATGCAGCAGCGAACAAGGAGACACAAGTCATCACTAGCTAATGCACAAATAAGTTCTATTCCCCGACACAAAAGTGCTGGGGAATTTTTAATACAAAAAAATGCCCACCTTACCGGTGGGCACTATTACAAATTAGCTCTCTTCGGCCCGAGTGTTCGCTTCCACATCGAGGTAAATGGCTTCGATATCTTTGTCAGACAAAAGCACAATCTTACCCTGAAGCTTATCGTGGATCAGGAAATCAACCGTACCTTCATTACCTCGAGATAAAGAAACCTCACAACCCTCAGCAAGATTAAACGACAATCCGCTCTTTAGGTAAATGATTCCGGTCTTAGCCTTCTCAACTAACTCCTTAGGATTTGGCTTCTCTACAATTTTTACCTTCATCTAGTTTTTACCTTTCTCATAAAATAATTTAGTTGGCCCACCAGGCGCGAACCTGCTTGGCGGCCTCATTGACCTTTTTCTGAACACCCTCGGGGGCCATTGCAAGTGCCGCAGCTCCGAGAACAAAACCAACTGCCAATGTAAGCATCTTAGCTACCTACCTTTCGCCTCGCATCGCGAGACATATCGACTTAGTCCACCACAGTAATGAGCGGACAAACCTTATCCTTAACAGCCCGATAGTACCCGTAACACAGCTTCCAAGTCTCTCGTTCCTTAATCCAGCCAAAGCCCTTTGGGGCAAGATGACACAGCGCGGATAAGTTGTGTATGCCACATAAACCTTTGGGCCCACATGGAGGGCAAATAGCATCAAGATAATCCAACCTGTATATCTGGTAATAAATGACATAATGCCATCTAGTACATAAACAAATAGACAAAGAATCGTAGTCCAAAAATATGAACACAGGCTTCGTGGCTCACTACCACAGCTGTATTTCTTGTACAACCTGTAATGCCATGAACTTCTTTTAACTTCCATATTTGTCTCCTTGTTATCAATGAACCAAATATCCTGCCAAACTACAACAATGGTGCCTAATAGTCAAGCAGTCAAGTATATTCCAATCGTTAAATGTCCCCTGAAACGCTTTCTTTAATGAAGGCGTTTTTGTTAATTTTTTAAATTTCTAAAAACTTGTTTTTTTGCTTTTTCCATCTGGTCAGCGAACTCATTATCGCTTAAAGCATACGCAA
>JACQCW010000025.1 GCA_016201425.1 Candidatus Vogelbacteria bacterium
AGATGTTGTGTTCCCGGCAAACATCAGCCGTGGACATGCCCTGATCGGCCTGCTTCAAAACGCCGATAATCTGTTCTTCGGTGTACCTTTTGCGTGACATATGAGCCTCCTTCTTTGGGTGTTTTACACCCAGGAGACTCTCCCTGTAAACTCCCCAGTTTTTGGGGGTAATGTCACTACCCCAAGTAAACGCTCCTCTTTCCATCGTTCTTCTTGTGCAAGATCCTCAATGTAACCTCTAACTTGCGCAATAAGCTGCCTGTTCTTAGCATTTTCGGGTTTAATTACGCCTGGTTTTTTGTATTCCAAGATTAAACGATTAAAGACGGTATCGGCCCGGCCATTTGCAAGACTGCGTTCGTTACGAAAATGAAACGTTAGATTAATACGTTTAGCTTTTATGTATTCATCCCAAAAGGGTGAAACAAGCTCGCGAAGTTTTGCTTCTGGGTTATTCGGTGTTTTCGAAGCAATCAAGGCAGCGTCCCGAATTTGTTTGCCTATAGTCGCATAGTCCATTTTTGATCCCATCACAACTTCCGTCATATTTATCCTATTAATTTTTGGTCCAGCACAGCCGTTTTTTAAGACGATTGTAACGATTTATACCTATTTTTTTGTCGTGCTGTAATCTTCCAACAATAATTCCAGGTGCAATGCTTATATTCTCTGCAAATTGTATAATATCTGACTCGGCAATTAGCGGGTTTTTGGACAAAAACTCATGGTATTTGGCCTCTGGTATTAAATATTCTGCCGCAAACTGATTCGCTTCTTCCTCATAACCATGATTATCAATCTTCATATCGTCTTCGATAAATAATTCTCTTTTATGTTTAAAAACATGGCCCAATTCATGAAATATTGAAAACCAAAAATGGTCGTCCGTCTTAAATCGCAGACTGACTTGGACAAGAGCGTTGCCGGAGATCCAGCGAGTCGCACCACTCACGGGAAAGCTCTTAAATTCGGGCGTAAAAATCAACGCGATTCCGTGTCGTGCGCACAGTGACTGCGCGTCCTTGCACGCTCTCTTTATATCCACCCGCGTTAAACTCCGTAATGATTTCGTCAGATCACTAGCCTTCTCCTTGTCAAAACTCTCAAGCTCCTGATTCTGAAATTCGATTTCCCCGTGTCGAAGCCACACCGCAAGCTTCTCATTAGAAACTGAGAATTTTTGCGATTTTCTGAATGCTACCTCATACTGGGCGGGAACAAGACCCAAATGAGCCACCCCAAGCCAGCGCAAGAGTTCTTCCACTCTTTCCTTTGGAGAACGGACATCCTTTACCCATTCAAAAGCTACCATTTCGCTATAGGGATATGCTCTGGATAGTTCTTCCTGAGTGTGCAGTTCTCTATTTTCTTTGTTTCTAGCTAAACTTTCACGATAGTTGCTTTCTAGTTTTAGCCAGAAACTGGCTGGTAATCCAAGAACATGTTCGAGAGCAATTGCAGTATCAGGGATAATTTCCTTCTTACCCATGATAATTTCATTTACGGCCTGAATAGGTCTATCTAATCGCCTAGCCAATTCAGCTTGAGATATTCCTCTGGATTCAAGGATGTCCGCCAAACTTTGGCCAGGGTACACTGATGCATCTGGTACATACTCAACAGGGTCAATGGGCTTGGTCACGATAATTCCTCCCGATTTCTAATGGTAATCACTTACTTCTTCAACTATGATTGCTTTAACTGATTCTTTGATAATTCCCAATCCCTCTCTATATTCATATGGTTCCGCAGGAGAAAAAATCAGCCGATAATTCCGAGTTAAATCAACTGCAAATCTAAATTTTGTGTCCTCTAGCATATGA
This sequence comes from Candidatus Vogelbacteria bacterium, assembly GCA_016201425.1. Next base: position 1,824 of record JACQCW010000025.1, read on the forward strand.
CATCTTTGGGGAGGAATATGAGGCACTTGAGACAAACTTTCAAAAGCGGCGAGCTCGGCAAGCCTATACAATATAAATATCGTGATGTCAAATAATTTATTTGCTAAAACCGCCGGCAAAAAATCATGGTTCGACTTCGCTCACCATCCTGAGCCTGTCGAAGGACGACCCTGTCCACTACGAGGCTAACCACTGCCTCGCAGGGCGTGCCGCGACAAGGGCATCGCGGCCTTGGCGAGAATAGAAAGTTTGGGAATGGCGTCGTTCTAGGAAAGAGAAACTTGGGGAGGCTAACGGGATTTGAACCCGTACTAAGAGAGCCACAGTCTCTCGTGCTACCCTTACACCATAGCCTCCATAAACTATTTTCTGAGATGTTCAAGATAATGGCAATTCATGCAGAGCCATTCTAAGTTATCTAAGCGATTATTCCTCCTGTTTCTATCTCGGTGATGCGCAACGAGCACGCGCTCATCACGCAAACGACATTGGCCGCATATCCTTTTGATGCCTGCCCTGATTAACAAATTCTTATAAACACGCTGTCCGGCGATCCAATTAGGAGCGTTTTCTCCGGAACGGCGATTTTTGTTTTCCCATGCACAATGACAGCCAACAGAACAGAAGAACTTTTTACTTTCCGATCTGACAAAATCCTTGGGTGTTCTATAAATCAATTTCTCGCAATAGTCGCAATGAAGCCATTGACCATTTCGTTGGGCTTTAGCTTGGCACCTTTTTGAACAGTACTTACCCCACCCTCTCTGAATATAAGAGGCTTTAATCCATATTTTCTTTTTACAAACGAGACATTGCCGTTCTTCCATGCCGATATCGTAACAAAATCATGGATGCGGGTCAAATAAACGAACAAGACCACAGTCAGACGCTCTAACCAGCTGAGCTACACCTACCATAATCAAGAATTTAAAGGGATACCAAACAAAACATTCGACTTGGCGTTGGTATTGTTTTGATTTTGTCTTTGAAGGTCAATAGGGTCCTGCCCGGCAGGCAGCCGGACGATCTCGAACCAATATTCCTGGA
>JACQCW010000026.1 GCA_016201425.1 Candidatus Vogelbacteria bacterium
AGGTACTCAATGTTTCGCAAATAGCCATAAAGTTGCCCACCGACAAAAGTAGCAGGGACCGCATAAAACTCCGAAGATTGTTTATCACCCTCTTTGTTCTTGTAGGGCAGATTAATTACACGACTACGTATGACAAGGTTCGAAATCAGATCAGAATTCTCTGTCTTTCCCATAATAAGTACCTCCTTCGTATCGTCCGTAAATATTTAAAATGAGTACGATTTTGTTATCTGTCTCAAATCTATAACAAGTTAGATGATATGTCAAGCAAACAAAAATCCCCCAACGTCAAACGTTGGGGGGTTACGAATTACTTAACTGTCTTATTCTTCATCTGGTTTGCGAGCGGGCGATAGTTCCGAAAGTTCATCACCGCCCGGGTAATATTTCCCTTCTTCTTATCGCCAAACAGCTCATAGACATACAGACCAACCTTCGAAACTAGTCCAAGTCGAACGTGAAATGCATCCTTATACTTGAAACATGCGTCCAACATTGCCACTTCATCCTGGAAAAGCATATAGGCAGTGTGCCAGTTTCCAAGGTGAAGAACCGTAGGCAAGCCCCTACCAAGACCTTCCGCTCTGTGGGCTGCAATAAACTTCTGTACCTTAGCCGACAGAGTACCAATTCCACCGCCACCATGGGTCAACCGATTGAATACTCCATCAAAAATAACCGAACCATCGATGGTGATCGACCCGTCAGCTTGTCCAAGATACACAAGCTCCCCAGGCATACGAAGCGCCAAACCTCTAACTGGCGAATATCCATTATCGGTGACTCCCCACTCATCGTGATTTCCGTTGATGATGAAGAACTGCACCGTGAACTTGCCGTCAGTATGTTTGACGATTTCGTAATAGAACTTACCTTCCTTATCGAAATGCAAGTACCCTCTCTCAAGTGGACGTTCAGGAGTTGCTTCGATAAATGCTCCTGGACGAGGAAACACGGCCCAACAGTGATCCTGCTGATTATCAACTCCAACGTGCTTCACATCATTGATATGGCCTCGGTATCCAGTCCTACCGGGTCCATCAGTCACGTCACCGGCATGGAAGAAAGCTCGAACTCCATCACGCATAGCCTCATCACAGGCGACTGCCCAAACTTCTGGCATCTCCTGCTTGCTATCCAAGTGCGTACAGGCCTTCGAGGCTGCCTTAGTAAGAGGAGCGAAAACATCCTCGTACTTCATGGCAGGAGCCTTAAACTGGTCCTTGTGCTCGCGAACAAGTCTGAACCGCTTCTCATCAGTTCTCCACTGAATATTCGCGCCACCGGCACAGAGTCGACCAATCAGCTCCTTAACCTCTTGCTTGCTCTTGTTGTGCCCAGCAGCAGCCAGACGCCTGGTCAACTCACCAGCAGAGATGGCACCGTCTTTTTCCTTAAGGAGCCACTCCATGACCAACCGTCCACCGTTTAGAACCTTGGATAGATCAACATCGTCGACGCCCTTTGCCCAGTCATTCTTTACGGCGTACTGATCGAGATTAATGTGATGAACATGAACATTCTTAGCGAGATCAATCTTCCGCTCCTCGACACCCTCATCAAAGTCGAGCTCAATAATAGTGTAACCAAGCCGAGGGTTGATCCCCTTCTTAGATTCGCGTCTGGTTTGGGTGTGAAACGAAGGAACGGTAATGGCGAGCGTCTTCTGCTCTGGACCATCACACGGAATCTCTTGTCTCTGACCCATCCCACCAAAAACTGCGATATCAGGAATAGGATCCATAGTCTTCAAGATCTTCTCAACGCCATACGAAAGCGTCTTTGGACTATTGTCATCCCAGGGACACAGTCCTCTAAGGGTGACCCCATGGAAATCAAACGTTCTCTCGAGCTCACCAGCTGCAACTAAATCCTCACGTGCAGAACAGATCGCCCGAATGACGTCGAATCCCTCACCACTTCTCATCGAAAGTTCTCGACGCCCGCCAAGGATATAAGTCTTAAAATTATTCGAACGAGGCATATGTTTAACCGCATATTCAACCTGTGCCTCAGGGTCCTCAAGTCCGGGAAGATAGTCAACGAGGCTCGTTTCTGTTGGCTTGCCAGCCACAAGTTCTCCCAGAACAAGAACGCAATTGATATTGTGCTTCTCAAAGTCCTCTTCATAGGCCCACCGAAGCAGCGAGACCTGCGACTGCTTCAATCCAAAGCGAGGCCCGGAAATTACCGCAATTCGAATCTTTCTCGAGGCTTCTTCGATCTTGAAAGAATCGAGCTCAATATTCTCTTCCGTGTTCAGAAAGATTATGCGCTCTCCGTTTGCCCGGTCCTTAAATCTAACATCATAACCCTTCTTCGCCAGCCTATCTGCCAAGGCAGTAACCCCGGTCTTAGGCATGCTTAAGGTGTTAGAAAGCCAGGTTAGAGACTTGGGCGATTTCTTCAGTAGCTTGTGCAGTGCGTTTTCTTCGTCAGAAAGAGTTCGCGACCGCTCAACCTCGTTCTTCTCCCCTTTAGAACGACTTTTCTTCTCAGTCACTTCTTCCTCCTCTTCCCTGTCTTCGTTTTCAATATCTTCGTCAATATTTCTGTCGTCCGGATCAAGAACTTGCTCTTCACCTAGAACGCGTTTCGATTTCCTTTGCACGACTTGCCTCTCTTTCGTCAGTCAATTAAAAACAGTTAGTAATCTTTCAATGAGCTTTAAAATTCAAATCTACTAGTAAGCTAACATTAAGCCAATTGGTAGTCAAATTTTTCGGAGATTGTGCACTTATAGAAAGTGCAAATCTTGAAGAACGACCTTGTAAAGCTCAATTGCTCTCCTTGCCTCTCTGAAAGTTAGAACAAAGCCCGACTCGTGAGCAATTCTGTTTCTTACTTTATGCGCTTCCCACGCATCCTGAATTGATTTAAATCCACCCGTAGATTCCGCCATCTTTAATCTGTCTCCTAAAGTTGCACCGTCGTAACCTGCAACCCGGAGGGCATCCTCTAAAATCTTGTCAGCATCAATAAGAGCAAGTTTCCACTGAGACTCATTATCGCTATCCATGTGATCTAATATATCCTGCCACTCTTGATTCTTCTGTTGTTCGGGATCTTTAGCCATATCAAACCTCGCCATAAAATCATTTTTCTCCTTACGATTTATACCGACAGCCCTATGCATAATAACGACAAAAAAAATGAAAAGAGATAAGCTCAAAACATTTAAAACGATCGTAATCCCTCGCCATTCAAGAGTTAAAGATACGGCAAAAAAGTAACCCTCGATCATTTTAAGGAAGAGATATATCTGCTCAAAAAAATAAAAAGGATTATAATATGGAACTTCTGTACCCATAAATGTTAGTTGTTCTTTTCAATATCTTTGCCAATTTTAAAAAGAATATCCTCCCTAAAATGAGGCGCCATGATCTGTATTCCAAGAGGCAAATTGACACCCTCACGTTCTACAAAACCAGAAGGCACGGAAATCGCAGGCACACCGACCACATTCGCCGAAACTGTAAAAATATCTTCGAGATACATCGAAAGTGGATCTTTTGTTTTCTCACCAATCTTAAAAGCAGGTGAAAGAGTTGTGGGAGTAATAATCGCAGATACAGCATTGATACCGGTAAACACGTCCGTAAAATCTTGCCTGATCATAGCCCTCACAGCCTCAGCCTTTTTGTAATATGCATCGTAGTAGCCAGCAGACAGAACGTAGGTACCAAGTAAGATTCTGCGCCTTGATTCTTTTCCAAACCCAGTTGCACGAGACTTAAGATAATCTTCCATCAAATCTTTACCGTCGATGTGTAAGCCGTACCGAACACCATCAAAACGAGCCAAGTTAGTAGATACCTCGGCCGGCATAATCACATAGTAAACAGCTAGGGCATACTTCATATTCGGAAGTTCTATGTCCACCATTTCATAACCTGCGTTTTCTAATTTATCTATGGTGTCGTTAAATACCTTAAGAACATCAGGTGCCATACCTTCTCCTACAAACCCTCGCGGCACACCAATTACTTTATGTATCGCCTCCATGTTTGTCGGGTAATACCGACTTGTAGAATCCATTGGGTCATGACCACGAATTGCCTCAAAAATTATCTCTGCATCTTCTACTGTCCTTGCAAGAGGCCCAATTTGATCTAATGAACTACCCATTGCCATAAGTCCGTTACGCGAGACTGAACCGTATGTTGTCTTCAAACCTACTATGCCGCAAAGGCTGGCTGGCTGTCTAACCGATCCACCAGTATCAGAACCAAGCGAAGCAAGCGCCATGTCGGCTGCAACGGCCGCCGCAGAGCCACCCGACGATCCCCCAGGAACCCTCGTCTTGTCTACTGGATTTTTTGTAACTCCATATGCGGAATTTTCAGTTGAACTCCCCATCGCAAACTCGTCCATGTTTGTACGACCAAGAAAAACTGCCCCCTCTTTTTTAAGTTTCTTGATAACAGTCGCATCATAAACCGCTCTATAGTTTTCCAATATCTTTGAGCTCGCAGAGCAAATCTTACCATCAATTAATATGTTATCCTTAATCGCCAAAGGTATTCCGTCTAAAATCCCAGCAATCTTCCCAACAGAAATTCGTTGATCTGCTGCACGTGCCGCATCCCGAGAATCTTCAAAAAGTTCTAGATACGCATTTAGATCTTTGTTTAGTGTACCGGTATTTCGCAAGTAATAGTCAGTCAACTCCAGAGCCGACACCTGTTTAGTGTCTAGCAACTCTCTAGCTTTTTTTATTGATAAACTTTTTAGATCAGTCATGTTGTTTCCTCTCTCCCTTTTCGCCAATTATTTGTTTTACAAGCAGATACCCATTTTCAATTCTTGGAGCGTTATCCAAAATTTTATCGGTATATAGCCCCGACCTCTCTGTACCCTCATCTTCCCGAAAAATATTTATATGATCGCCCAGCCCTAGCTCCATCCCTCCCTCCATAACCGGCGCGTTCGCCAGCTCAGACACATAGCCCAAAATCGACTCCAAATCCCCCATCAAAGAGTTTTTCTCCTCCTCACCCATCTCAATCCTGGCCAGAGTGGCTAATTTGTCTATTTCTTGCTTACTGATCATTTTAAAATATTATCACACTAAGTCTAGTTTATAAAGTATAAAAAGGCCCGACCGTGGTCGAGCCAAACTAGTTAATCAGTCGTTTTGTCGGATTGAAGCGTCCAAAGAGCAAGGTTGGCTACCTTCACCATCTTTTCTCGAGCAGCTTTCTTACTTGGCTTATGGGTATATTCTGAAATTGCTTCTTGCAAATATTGATGTGTTAGCAGAACCCACTCTTCAAAAGGTCGCTTATCATACTTCTTGAAATTTGGACCAGGCGGCCACTTCTTAGCCTGATCCTTCCGTTCATCCTTGATTTCCCTCATCACCTTGCGCAAATCTTTCACAAACCATCCTCCTTTGGTTAATTAACTACAGAAAACGCAGTTCACTCATTTTTTTGTGTGCTCGTTGAAACTTACGACAGGTACGCCTTCAATCTTCAACACTTCAAAACAAATGACTGCGCCTATGTCATTCCAGTTGAGATCAGGATACCAGGCTGCCAAGTCTTTGAAATAGGACTTATCAAAATAATATCCGTTCTTGTTAATATCCTTTTTGGATCTTTGCAGCTTTCGGAAACTATCCTTAAGAGTATCTTCAGTAACTCTAAGGACGATAGAGAGACCGTCCTTGAATTCACCGAGGATGACTTCATCCTTCGTGAAATCATGCGAGCCTTCACGATATTTGCGAATAGTAAAACGTTTACTTCCATCTAGCGACGCAGCCATCAACCCTTCACCAAATACTAATCGCTTCATTTCTTTCTCCTTTTATTCCCTTATCACCACACCAAATCGATCACTGGGCATCAACAACAGGAAGTGACGAATAAAGAATCTTCACAATTCTATATTTGTGAGTCTTGGGGGTAATCGTTTGCCCCTTAAGAGAACCCACTAAAACCAAAAGGGTCGGCTTGCTGTCATCCCCATCTTCATACCGCAACTCCGCCTCCAGCCTCTCGATGGAACCATTCAAAACAATAACAACCTTCTGCACTGAACCATCAACCAATTTCATCTATTTCTCCTTTGTCAGAAACTACATCCCATTGGGACCATTCAGAAACACAACGTCGTTTCCCTTGTACTCTAAAATCTGCTCCGACGATACACCATGCCCGTAATTACGAAGTTTGGCATTTATCTTCTTCTCTGCTTCAGCTTTATTTTTCGCCACAACCAAGGCAACAGTCTTTTCTCTCCAACCCATGAACGCGTCCGTACAATAAAAAATTTTCAATCCAAACCTCCTTCAATTTAAAAATTACAAAAAACAGAATTAATTCCGTGTATAAACTAACATTTATGGTTCAGTATGGTCAAGCAACAAGTTTGAGAAACTCCTTTTCGTCCAAAACTTTCACTCCAAGCTTTTGAGCTTTGTCGTATTTTGATCCGGGATTTGCGCCAGCGACAACGTAGTCTGTTTCTTTGGAGACTGACTCTGAAACTTCGCCTCCACTATTTCGAACAAGCTGTTTGGCCTGTTCACGCTCGAGCTTTTTGAGAGTACCTGTGAAAACGAAACTTTTACCAGAAAGCGAGCCAATGCTTTCTTTAATAGTACCTTCATGTTCCACTTTTACAACACTCAAAAGATCGTCAAGCATTTTTTCATTCGCCCGATCTTTAAACCACTCAGTGATAGATCTAGCCGTAACTTCGCCAACGCCATAAACTGACAACAACTCTTCCAAAGATGCTTTTTTAAGATTCTCTATCGTCTTAAAATGCTTAGCAATGTCATAAGCCGTCTCCTCTCCAACTTGTGGTATGCCTAGTGAAATAATCAAACGTGCCAAACTTATTTTTCTTCGCGCGTTTATCGCATCAAGTAAATTTTGCGCCGACTTCTCTCCCATTCGAGGCAACGCCTCCACTTCGGTCTTCTCGAGTCTAAACATGTCAGCTGGAGTAGAAATCAGACCGTTATCAGCAAGAAGATCTACAACAGCTGGACCTAAATGGTTAATATCGAAGGCACTTTTTGATGTAAAATAGTAAAGCTTCCTCCTCTCCTTCGCAAAACAATTAGGATTAGTACATTTGTGGTCTGCCTCGCCAGGAAGCCTGACCGCCCTATTTCCACAAACCGGACAATGTGTCGGGAAAACAAACTTTTTTTCGTGACCAGCGCGCAAATCTTTGATCACGGAAACAACGCTTGGGATAACATCGCCGGCCTTCTCAATTATCACCGTATCACCGACTCTGGCGTCGAGGCGACCGATTTCGTCCTCATTATGTAGAGTTGCGTGCGAAACCGTTGAGCCAGCCAAAAGTACCGGCTCGAGAACTGCCACTGGAGTCAATTTACCAGTCCTACCGACCTGCACCTTGATTTCGAGTAACTTAGTTGTTACCTGCTTGGCGCGAAATTTAAAAGCGATCGCCCATCTCGGAGCCTTACCGGTGTAACCCAAAATATCTTGGTACTTCCTGCTATCTACCTTAAGCACAACACCGTCTATCCAATAATCTTCCTTCTCATGCCCCTTACCCCACTCTCTCCAATACGCAATAGCCTCATCAATACTTTTGCAGTATCTAAAATTCTTATTTGTTTTAAATCCAAGCTCTTGAAGCAACTTCAACTCATCAAGCTGTGAATCTGGAATATGACCATCCGACTTCGGTAAATCATAAACAAACACCTGCAATCTTCTCTCTGCAACTATCTTCGGATCAAGCTGACGAATCGTTCCGGCCGAAACATTTCGCGGATTAGCAAATGTAGGCAGTCCTTTTTTTTCTTGTGCTTTGTTCAACTTATCAAAGTCATTTTTGCCCATCCAGACCTCCCCTTCAGCAGTTAGATTTAATGGCTTTTCAAGTTTGAGCGGGATCGACTCAATAGTCCGTACATTGGCAGTTACATTTTCGCCGATTATTCCATCACCACGCGTGGCTGCCGTCTTCAAAAATCCTTTTTCATAAGTTAAAACCACCTTAAATCCATCGATCTTAAGTTCGCATGTGTATGCGATATCATTAACATGAACATCTTCGTCGGAGAGAAACTTCTTAACCCGCGCATCAAATTCTCTAATATCCTCTTCACTAAAAGCGTCATTAAAAGACCACTGAGAAACTTCGTGTTTTACCTTCTCAAACCTATCGAGCGCCTTACCTGCTATACGTTGTGTAGGAGAATCGGGAGTTATAAATTTCGGATAGTGACTTTCTAAATTTGCCAACTCGTATTTTAAAGAATCGAGCGCCTCATCAGACATCTCCTGTTTATCAAGTACATGATAAAGATACCTCTGGTGATTTATAACCTCGCGCAACTTCGCGATACGTTCTTTAATTTTTTTTAGATCCTCAAACATACGTAGATCATCTTATTGATTCACCAAAATCAACTCTAACGTACGCTGTAAAGCATCTGGAAGAGTTAAGTCGCACCTATTATAACCGTTGGAAGTTATCTTTGTAGTTAGGCCCAGTGTATCTGTTTTATCCACAACAACAAAAGTGCATGCCTCCTGCCTTAATTGATTGACAGTCTCATTTGGTGTATTCGCCAAAGCGAAAGTGAAACAACTTTTTTTTGTCACATTATCCCCATTAATGATATTATTTTGCGGCGGTTCACCATAGGCATCACAAATTTGATTGGTCGCGACAATAGCGCCGGGCAAACCATCTTTAATAATATACCCATTACAATATATAGACCTTGATTTAGGTACCGCAGGAGAAACAACCAAATTAAACTTTCCACTTTTTATCCAATGCTTAGCACACTCCATTCCACCATCTGCGGCAAAAAAAGCGACCTGTGACTCTCTACTTAAAGACGCTAATGTGATCTGACGAACCATAAGACGGGAAATCCCCAAACCGGTTGCGAGCAAAATACTTGAAACAAGTAGGGCAAAAAGAAGAACGAACCCCAGGTCTTTTTTAATTTTCATTTCTACTTTCTTCATCTTTATATACTGAACATATTTTCGCTAACCTTAACACTCCTTTCTGTGTATTTCTTTCGTTCATCCGGGTTCGCTGCGCTGCTCGCATTTGCTCGTAGCCAAGACACCTCTACAGTCACATTAACCTCATCCACTCCAGAAGGATCTGATTTGGTTTCAGATAGTTGCTTTGCTGATATCTTTATCCCTGAAGAATCGACTGCATTTGTATAATCAACAGGTGTAATGGTAATCTTCCTCGAAAATCTCGAGTAATCGGCATTCCCACCTAAGATGCCGGCATTAATACCATCGTTAAAAATATATCCGTATAATTTCACCACCCCATAACTATTTCCAATATCAACAACTTTCATCTGTTCACACGGCTCAGGAACTTCCGAACACTTTTCTAGACCATAATTACTCTCTGGAATAAAGTTCCAAATATCTATTCTGCACGGTACTGCGGTTTTTAAATCTGCGCTCATGCACTTATCTTGGATAGTCGCCAACCAAGATCGATTATTCTGAACGTTTGTATCTCGAATATTTTTAATGGCCTCTATCGCCTCTTGTGCCAAATAAAAACCAGTGATCTCGTCCTTAACATAGTCCGCAAAAACCACACCCTTTGACGCAAGAGTGAGTGGCCCAACTATTGTTATCATTAGTATTGATATTGCAACAAGAGTTTCAATAAGCGAAAACCCCCCAGAAGTTTTCTGAGAACAATGCTTGTGGTTCAAAAAATTTATAAATCTCATATTTATGTAACTTCTAAAATCCTCTTTGGGAGATAGCCGTCTGAAGACTAAAATCAGTACTCAAACTTTCCTTTGCAAGGTCGACAACTCCTGTGATGTTAACTATTATCATAGGTTTGGTTTTAACACTTCCCGAACCTACAACTCTAAACTCGGCTCTTTTAATATCTACCTCTGGTGAAGTTATTGCCAACATATATGGTGTTAAATCAACTGTGGTGGGCGAATTACTGACACCGGACCTCAAATAAATCCCGCCCTTACCGGTTGTTAAGTCTTTGTAAAATATATAGGCGATCCAAACCGGCTTTCCATCTTGCTGATCTTGCGTGCGCAACAATACGGCTTCGCCTGCAGCACCAGGACAATTCGGTGTTGTGGTTTTAGTTACCGTAGAAAGGTTTACGATATCACTAGCCTTCAAACATTCATAGCTATCCCCTGTTCTGATCTTTCTGTTCATATCTTCAACAGAAAAATTTAGGTTATCAATCACAGTTCTAAGAGCTTGAGCCTTGCGACTGGAATCATTCAGTGATAACAGGGCGCCCATTGTTATTAACATCACTACAGTAAAAATGGATATCGATACCATAATCTCTATTAATGTGAAACCAGCATTCCTATTTTTCATTTTATTCAACTGATATTTGTCCTGTCTCCCAAATCACTACTGTCTTTGCGTAGTCTCCAGCCGCCGACTCCAAAACAATACCCACGTTTGAAACAGGAGTAACTAGAGGCTCTGCGTTGTTGTCCTTTATCTTAAATCTAGCGTCAAGATTTGGCCTCACAAAAATTACATCCATAGAGCCTATTTGTTTCCTAAGATTGGCCGCATCGCACGCCGCCACTCTCTGTGTACTATCGACCACATCATCAAAATTCAAACAAAGCTCACGTACCCGATTAAAACCTGTAATTTTAAAAATCTGCACACACTCATGATTCAGAACGGGACCAACATTCGAACCAGAAACAAACGGGCAATTAAGGCCAGGATTTGCGGCAAAATCACCCACACTTTCTCCATCATATTGCCTTTTTTGGGGGTCAGTGTTACTTATGTCTGCAAATAATAAATAATCATACTCTGACGTTCGACTGTTTTCTGGATTTTCTAGGTGGATCCCATAAGCGCTAAAAGATTTACCTCCACCAGAAGCACCCCTTGCGCCCAAAACGGAAGATCCGAAAATCTGCGCCTGTCTAAAAGAAAGAGCCATATCTTCAGCCAATAAATCTAAAGAAAGTTTATTGCTGAATTTTGGATAGTTAAAAATTGTTATAGAAGTTATCACCATAAAAATGGATATCGATACCATAAGTTCAATTAAAGAGAAGCCCTTCATAACAAATTACTTAGACAAAACATATCTCCCAAATAATAAAATATATTGAATTTAAAAAAGAACACCAGGGTAAAACCCACAATAAGAAAGGGCGCAAACGGAATCTCCCTAACTCTTTTTACGAGTAGATTTGCGAGAACTCCAATAACAGCCCCGATCCAAAAAGACAAAATCAGTGAAGTCAGTCCAAAACATAAGTTATTCAACCACCCCAAACCTAAAACGAGCTTGGCATCTCCAAGACCCATCCACCTTCCGCTAGATACTAACCAAAATGATCCCAAAAACAAAAAAGCAATTATGCCACTCTCGAGTCCAGATATCGCGACTTCTGATGAGATATACAAATAAATATATAACAAACGGATAAACGCGATACTGGCGAGTAAATATGCTAGGCCGTTTGGAATTATTAGATGACGCAGATCATATACCGAGATAACAATTAGAATAGAAAAAACTACAACATAAAATGGCAGCCAATCCGTGAGACCCAATTTAAAATATAGAGCCAAGGTCGACAATGCCGACAGCAATTCCACGATAAAGTACTGTCTCGAAATTTTGGAAAAACAATTGGAACACCGGCCCTTTTGAATAGTAAAACTAAGTAACGGTAGCATATTATACCACTCAAGTTGTCGTGCACATGACATGCATGCAGATCTACCAGTCACAACAGAACGGCCAGTGTTGTAACGAAAAATTACAACGTTCAAAAAACTTCCGACAATCGCCCCAAATACGAAGACAAAAAAAGATGTTGCAAAATCCATTAATCACATTATAACATAAATTCCCCAGATCTAAGTGGGGAATTTATCCTTATACTTATACTAATTCCTTATACTTAACTACGGAGTCACATCGTAACACGCCCCGGTACCGGCAGTACACCCTTGAGTGTCTGCCCCATTAAAACCTCCTGACACACCAGCAGAAAATCCGTTACAAAGAGGAGTGGCGCCTACGACTGAGGTACAATCTCTATCGCTGGCCAAAACGCCAGTACCAGCTGTAACCTGCTCAAGAGTAGCCCCAAGATGATAACTCAAATCATCTGAGGATCTAACATAATTATATGATTCGCCAACATTTGGTCCTTGTGGAACTGCTGGCAACAGACCGGCATTCACCAGGGTGGTACCGATATCCGCCGGATAGGAATTATTTGAATCATAATAAAGAGCCAACGCCTGTTGGATAGACCCGATATCTGCAATTCTCTTTGCATCCCTCGCTTTAGCTCTTGAGCTCTGGAGAGAAACTAGTACGACAGATGACAAGATTCCAATGATGGCAATAACAACGAGCAGCTCAATCAGTGTGAATCCTTTTTTGTTTGATTTTTTCTTAAACATGTCTTTAATAAACTTATAATGCTAATAATAAATTTGAAATTGAATTATGGGATTAAGTCGTAACAGTAAGGAATTGTTATATCTACCCCGAGCGAACCATTACAAAGCTTGCCTTTCATTGCAGGTAAATCGGCACTGAAATCA
>JACQCW010000003.1 GCA_016201425.1 Candidatus Vogelbacteria bacterium
AGGTACTCAATGTTTCGCAAATAGCCATAAAGTTGCCCACCGACAAAAGTAGCAGGGACCGCATAAAACTCCGAAGATTGTTTATCACCCTCTTTGTTCTTGTAGGGCAGATTAATTACACGACTACGTATGACAAGGTTCAAAATCGGGTCAGAATCCTCTGTCTTTACCATGATAAGTTCCTCCTTATTTGCGATAGCGTTCGGTGATCTGTCTCGTGAGAATGTAACATAAAAAATCCCCCGGCGTCAAGTGCTGGGGGAATACGAATTACTTAATCTTCTTTTTCGCCATCTGATTGGCTAGTGGTCTGTAGTTACGGAAGTTTGTCACCACACGAGTGATGTTTCCCTTCTTCTTATCTCCAAACAACTCATACACATACAGACCGACCTTCGAGACAAGTCCAAGCCGTACGTGGAATGCGTCCTTATGCTTGAAACATGCATCCAGCATCGCAACCTCATCTTGAAAGAGCATGTAGGCGGTATGCCAGTTCCCCAAATGCAGAACTGTAGGCATACCCTTATTCAACCCTTCCGCACGAAGCGCGGCACTGAACTTCTGAACTTTACCAGAAAATGCCCCAATTCCTCCACCTCCATGAAGCATTCTATTGAAGACACCATCAAGCACAACGTCGCCCTCTTCAGTAATTGAACCGTCGGTTTTGCCACAAAATACCAGATCCTCGTCAAGCAACATAGACATATTCCTGACTGGAGAGTATCCGAACCTGGTGTAACTCCACCTGTCGTGATTACCGTCGATTCCGAACTGCTGAGGCTGAAATTCACCGCTCGTAACGATGATCTCATCGTACTCCGGCCGACCCTTAACCTTTCTATCCCTCACAAAACGCTTGAGGGGTCTCTCCGGAGTTGCGACAACCTTTCCCTGAGTAGGAATCGGGAACACTGAGACACAGTGGTCGAGCGATTCATCAGCACCCAAAAATTTAACGTCCTTGTCGTGTCCAGAATAACCGCAGTCACCAAGACCATCACCGATATCACCGGCCATGAAGATAGACCGAACGCCATCTCTGGCAGCCTCGTCATGAGCAATCTGAGCAACCTCAGGCATCTCCTGCTTGCTGTTGAGATGGTAACAAGCGCCGGACGCCGCCTTCGTAAGTGGAGCGAACACATTCTCAAACTTCATGTTTGGTGCCTTAAACTCTGCCTTGTGCTCGCGAATTAGCCTGTAACGCTTTTCGTCTGTCCGCCACCGAATATTCGCGCCACCAGCACACAAGCGACCGACAAGCTCCTTGACCTCTTGCTTACTCTTATTGTGTCCTGCGGCTGCCAATCTACGAGTTAGTTCTCCCGCAGAGATAGCCCCTTCCTTAAGAAGCCATTCCATAACAAGCCGTCCGCCGTTTAAAACTTTTGACAGATCAACGTCGTCTACACCCTTGGCCCAGTCATCCTTCACCGCGTATTGATCAAGATTGATGTGGTGAACATGAACATTCTTAGCAAGATCGATCTTGCGCTCTTGAACGTCCTCGTCGAAATCAAGCTCAATGATAGTGTATCCAAGTCGGGGGTTAATACCCTTCTTGGATTCGCGCCTGGTCTGAGTATGGAACCCAGGAACCGTGATCGCAAGCGTTTGGCTTGGACCATCACATGGAATCTCCTGACGCTGACTCATTCCACCAAACACCGCAATGTTTGGGGCTGGATCCATCGTCTTCAGAATCTTCTCCATTCCATAAGAAAGCGTCTTAGGGCTATTGTCATCCCAAGGACAAAGCACCTTGATCATGACTCCATGGAAATCAAATGTTCTCTCGAGCTCACCGGCTGCAACCAGATCCTCACGAGCCGAGCAGATCGCTCGAATGGCGTCGAAGCCCTCACCACTTCTCATCGAAAGTTCCCGACGTCCACCAACAATGTACGTCTTACACTTATTTGTTCTCGGGAAGTGCTTCACAGCATACTCAACCTGAGCCTCAGGATCCTCGAGCCCGGGAAGAAAGTCAACAATGCTAGTCTCGGTAGGTTTGCCCGCCACAAGTTCCCCTGCAACGAACACAGCATTAATATTATGTTTCTCGACCTCTTCTTCGTATACCCACTTGAGCAAAGAAGGCTGAGACTGCTTCAGTCCGAGACGCGGTCCAGAGATTACCAAGATCCGAATCTTTTTCGAAGCCTCTTCGATCTTATATGAGTCAAGCTCGATATTTTCATCGATCATCAAAAAGATGATACGTTCGCCATTAGCCTGATCTTTAAACCGAACATCGTAGCCCTTTTTAGCAAGCCTAGCCGCAAGAGCGGTAACAGACGTCTTTGGCATGCTCAGATTGTTCGATAACCAAGTCAAGGGCTTTGGGCCCTTCTTCAATAGCTTATGAAGAGCAGCCTCCTTGATAGGCAAAGCTCTCGTCGCAGAGGCTGAAAATGACCCATCCGACTTCTTTGAACGACCCTTTCTCTTTTTGGTCATTTCTTCCTCCTCTTCTTGATCTTCGTTTTCGGTATCTTCGTCAATGTTTCTGTCTTCTGGATCAAGATTTCGCTCTTCTTCGATAGGCTTAGACTTTCTTCTCATTGTGCCCTCTCTTTCGTGTCAGTAAAAACAACCAGTAATTTTCAATGTTCAGTTGAAATTCAAATCTATAAACAGGCTAACATTATGAAGCTATCGAGTCAATGAAAAGCGATATGTAAAATTTCTTACATGAAGTGTAAGTTCTCTAGTGTGGTTTTATACAATTCAACGGCACGCCTGGCCTCTCGCTTCGTAAGTTCAAATCCAGATTCATGTGCAATTCTATTTCGAACTTTATGTGCTTCCCAAGCATCCTGCAACGCCACAAAGCTACCCATTGATTCGGCGGTTTTTAATCTGTCACCAATAGATTCTCCTTCATACCCTTCAAGTTTTAGAGCAACTTCGAGTAGCTTATCTGCATCAATTAAGGCAAGCTTCCACTGAGATTCATTATCACTTTCAATATGATCCATAATATCTTGCCATTCCGCTCTCTTTTCGGTCTCAGGATCTTTGGCAACTTCGAATTTGGACAAAAAATGCTCTTTCTCTAGATGACTAATCGCGCGCGCCCTATAAAAAATTATTACAAATAAAATAACAACCACCACACTTAAAAGATTCATCACAACAGAAGCTGTGGCCCAAGGTAACACGACAGGAACGATACTGACGGAGGCTTCGATAGATTTAAAAAACAAATATACCTGTTCAAAGAAATAAAAAGGATTTAAGTATGGAACCTGTGAACCCATAAAAATTATTTAAACTTTTCTATATCTTTACCTATTGTAAAGAGAATATCTTCCCGAAAATGCGGCGCCATAATCTGAATCCCGAGAGGTAAATTAACACCTTCGCGGCTTACAAATCCAGAGGGTATAGATATGGCCGGTACACCCACAACATTGGCCGACACTGTAAAAATATCTTCAAGATACATAGACAATGGATCTTTTGTTTTTTCTCCAATTTTAAAAGCGGGAGATAGTGTCGTTGGAGTTATAATAGCTGACACTGAATTTATACCACTAAATACGTCTGCAAATTCTCGTCTTATCATAGCCCGAACAGCTTCAGCCTTTTTGTAATATGCATCGTAGTAACCGGCTGATAAAACATATGTACCAAGTAAAATTCTACGTCTTGACTCTTTACCGAAACCAGCACCACGTGACATTAGATAGTCTTCCATTAGATCTTTGCCGTCGACATGCAGGCCGTATCGAACACCATCAAATCTGGCCAAGTTAGTTGAAACCTCTGCCGGCATAATCACA
>JACQCW010000028.1 GCA_016201425.1 Candidatus Vogelbacteria bacterium
GACTATTACTGACTGGCGGTGACGACGTCAATGCTACTTGCTATGGGGAAACCTGCTCAACGCTTGTTAAAAATACAGACGACGAGCGAGACAAAATTGAATTACTTTTATTGAAGATTGCCATAGAAAGAAATATACCAGTTTTAGGTATCTGCCGCGGTCTACAAATAATGAACATCGGCCTGGGCGGAACACTACATCAGGATTTGTATACTGAATGGAGTCAAAAAATACAACACAATAATCCTGATAAAGAACGAGACTATCTCGCACATTCTGTCATGTTAGAAAAAACATCGAAACTTTTCTCGATCATCGGTAAAGAAACACTTTTAGTAAATAGCCTCCATCACCAAGGAGTCGAAAAGCTGGGCGTGGGACTTACCACTTCAGCCACCGCCGAGGATGGACTTATTGAAGGTATAGAAAATCCGTCACTTCAATTTTTCATCGGAGTACAATGGCATCCCGAAGAGCTTTTGAAGGATAACCCTCTATGGCTGAAACTCTTTAACACTTTTATTACCGAAGCATCTAAAACCACGGAATGATCTCAGAGATACTTATGGTCTGGTAATACTCGTACCCATTCTTATATTTTTTCTTCAGGCCACATTTCAAAAGATATCTCATCCACTCTTTGTTGTTCAAAACATTGCAAACCTTGAGCGGCACGGTCATTTGGTCTAACTTAATTTCTCGAGCACCAACATCTTTGACCGCCCTTTGCACATCTTTAGAAGACAGACTGGAGAGATTTGTAATAATCACTCCACCGGGATTTAATATTTCTTTGGAATGGGCTATCAAATAATTTATAAGTCCGGTCCCCTCGTATGGATTATCATCGATACTTCCCTGTCTTGGAATGTATGGTGGATTGCAAACGAGTACATCAAACTTCTTTCCCTGAATATATTTAATCGCATCGCCACAAACAAATTTGGCACGCTGATCTTTAATATTATCTTTTGATGATTGGATGGCATTCGGGTTCAGATCAACAAGAGTGATCACGTTAATCCCAGAGAATCTTTCAAGTATATATTTTGAAATAAAGCCCGAGCCAGGTCCAATCTCTATTACAGATTTACCATTAAATAATTCGGGATCTAATTTATTTAATGCACGACAAAATAAGAGTGTGTCTATGTTTGGACCCCATACACCCTTATATCTCCCTTGCTCGAAACTCAACTTGACTCCATTATACTCAGTAACTTTCACTGATGATTCGAGAAGTTTAACTAAAGTATCGCGAACTGTCGGCTTAAACTTGCCTATCTTAAAAATATCTGTCACGAGCACCGGATTTTTAATCGTGGCCACAAATAGTTCGCGCCCATCTGGATAATCATAAATCCTATTTCCATTCCCGTCCTTATCCAACCCCATAACCGAGGCCAACTCATGACCGTTAGCATATATCTTTTGCTCCTTAAGATCTATTGAAAATCTTGTAATCATCAAACAATAGTACAAAAAATAATGGCCAACGTCTAGACTATCCAACCAACCTGTTCACGATATAATTAAATCAGATAAGTACATTGAAAAAGGTTAAAGCCCTACTCAAAAAGAAATGGAGGTGAGTTATGGCTATCAAAGAAAGTTGGATCAAGCTAGATGTTGATTCGCCCGGCAATTCAGCGCGCAGGCTTGGAGAATTTCTGCAAGCAAATATCAAGGGACAAAATGACGCAATCAAAGACGTTGCGGAAGCGTTAGAAATTAGAACGGCCGGCTTCCAAGAAGATGATAAACCAATCTACCGAGTGCTTTGTATGGGCCCTTCTGGGGTTGGTAAAACTCTCTTGGCTGAGACGGTATCAAGATTCTTTTTTGGTAATCCGCGTAGCTTCACTCGCATTGCCTGCGAGGCCTACTCAGAGCCGCACGCGATCGCTAAACTTATCGGATCGCCACCAGGCTATGTAGGCTTTTGGGATACGAGCAAAGACGGCAAGGCATCAATTCCAATTTTGGCACAAGAAAGCATTGATAAGTACGCGATCGAATCTCAAGATCAAAACAGAAAGAGATTGGCTCTTCTAAAGAAACTCAATGAAGCTGTAGAGCATGCTGAAAACCTTATCTTCGGAATTTCGGAGCGCAGATTCTTAGAAAATGCCAAGGATAAAGATCAAGATGAGGACGAGAAAAGCGAAAGAATCCTGAAGAGACTCCTTGAAGAGCGTATTAAGTACAAGCTCAAAATCAGTGAGATCACCCAGAGACTACCTGCAACCACAACTCAAAATCCTCTTTCGATCATTCTATTTGATGAGGTCGAGAAGGCTAGCTCCACCCTCCACAACATCCTTCTAAACATCTTAGAAAAGGCTGAATTAACTTTGGCCAACGGTAATGTCACTCGATTCAACAACACGATCATTATCATGACCTCGAATGCCAACTCCAAGGTAATCGCTGACTTAATTTCGAAGAAGCCGAAGATGGGATTCAGAGCTGACGACTCCGAAAAGAAGAATATCAATATCGATGCGCAGATCTACGAGAAGTCTATGGATGCCGCAAGACGATTCTTCTCACCAGAATTTTTGGCGCGTTTCGATCGAATCAGCGTATTCAGACCACTTTCTGAAGCAATTCTCTCTGAAATCTTTGATCTCGAACTCTCAAAATTTGAAGACGCATTCTTGAAACCCCTTGCCATCATTCTTGATATGGATAAGACAGTCAAGCAATTCATCTTAAGAGAGGCCACCGACCATCCACAAAACGGCGCACGACTTTTGAAGAGCAAGATCTATAAGTATCTTAAGAAGCAGCTCGGACGTCTCAAGAACCGTGGAGAGCTCACACAAGGCACCGTTCTCCATCTCATCATGGATCAGAACAACAGAACTGTAGAGTTCTACAAGGAGTCAGGACCTCCTCAGATCCCAACATAGGCCTATTTCCCCGTCACAAAAGTGCCGGGGATTTTTCTATAAATTATTTAAGTAAAATTCAAGACTCTTATCTGACGTCACAAGATACGCTGTCCCACCTAGATGTGCAAAAACCTTGCACACATTATTTGAATCGTCTAAGACAATGCAATTTTTTATAGGCACATTATATTTCTCTACATATTTTAAAAACAGTTCTCCATCATTATCTGTCTTGTGCATACCCTCATGAAAAGAATTGCTGATGTGATCAAAATATTTATCGAGATCAAGCGATGGATGTGTAAACCGACTAAAGCTGTCCATATTACCGGTTATAAGCATTACGATAAATCTGTCGCGCAAATTATTTAACCTCCCTAGGATCTCTCGCGAAACTGTCATTGTTCTACAATCTTCAACAAAGAGATCCCATAACTCATCGTACGGAACACCAACCTTCTCAGCGACCTTCTTATTTATTTCTTCAGCCGAGTAGTGCCCTCGCATCCAGTCATTAACGAGAGTTTTATCGTTTCGAAAAATAAAATCCTGTACCTGTTCATACTTATCTAAAGGCAAACTCCTCCAATATCTATCAAAGCAGAGCACTCCATCAAAATCACAGAAGAGAACTGGTTTCATTTTTTATGTACTCGACCGCAAATCTATAACTTAGCCATTACGGAATTATATTCCTCTTCACTCGATTGCTCTCCCTCAATGCATACATCGTGGTGAGCCATCCAATACGGCAGAGTATTCATGTTCCTTCTGGTCAACCTCTCGGCAAGAGCGCGATCGCCACCTGCTACCGCACCAAGATACCATTGCACTCCGCCCTCAAATATCTCGGCTGGTGTCTTCAGTTTGCCGTCCGACAAATCGTGAACGCACACAAGCCCCTCGGCTGTTTCTAATCCTACAAACTTCTCATGTTCCCCCTCAAGCGGCATCCCGCACGTTATGCATGACTTATCCATAAAATTTATTTAGTTTATAATTTCTACTTATTTTGATTCAATGTCTCTTCTCCTTAAATCCTCAGCAGTTTCAAACTCTAGGTAATTTTGAGTCAACTCCTCTCCCTTGATAATATCACGGGTAGCTACTAAGTAAGCATCCTTGTGATCCTTATCCTGAGTGACCGTCGGTTCGTATGAGTGATTGATAAATTTTGAAACATCAAAATCTACATGCCACGTCCCCTCGTCTTCAATTTTAAATCCCCACCATCTGACCTCATTTTGCTCAGCATCATTTAAAGAATCAAACTGCTCTTGTGTGATATTCAAATCCAACACGAGACTTGCGGTGTACACAAGTTGCCCCTTCCTCAAATCTTCGTCTGTAAACAAACCGATCCCATGCTTGTTAGACCTATACAATTTATATTTGATGTGAATCATCTATTTGTATCACTCATTGACATTACTTGCCCATCTCCTGAACATCTTTTTCCTCAACAATCCTCAACATATCGTTTGCGGTATTCTTACTGAAGTCCTCACCGAAAATCGACAGATCGTCCAATTGCTTAAGAAGCAAAATGACAAAGAACACCGCCAGGCCAAAAGCAATCTTAAGAACATTTATAAGTAAAGTGTGGTTAGGGATAAAATTAAAAGAAACGATCATCAGTCCGGCCAATGTATAAGTGAGAGCCCAATGCAAAAGAAGAAGCCTCTGATGATACAGCATTATCATCCTTTTCCGTGAAATCTGTAATTGTAAAAAACCTCCTCCAAATGCATCTCCAAATTGACCAAGTTTGTCCGCGTCTTCCCCAATAGCACTATTATAAGCATTGAACACATCCGTAATAGTTGTCGATGGATTAACGATGTGATATGCCCAGTTGTTTGAATCTAGTATTTTTCGGTAATGCTTTATCAATGCCTCACTGACTCTGTTTTGCACAAACGGAACAGCGCCAGAAATTCTATAAAGTAAAGAAAATGTCCCGTCAGTATTGGAGATCTCTTCCGCGATCGAGGTGTAACGATCATTTTGCCTTCCGATAAAGTAACCCGAAAATAGGGTGAAAAAGAAAGTGATAGCTACAATAATATCCGAATAGTCGTTTACATCCAAATTGATCTTAAAAACGTACCAAGAATATATGACTAGAAACAGACCCACATACAAAGCTAGTAAAATCTTTGATCTCATTTTGTTTAAATTAATTTGTATGACCCATTATATCACAAGACAAAAAGCTCTCCGTTTTAAGAAGGACTGTTGCTTCATATATCTTTCTCTAACTCACCCTCCAGTTTTTTCTTCCACATCTTTAGCTGAAATTCCTGCAGCGGACTCTGAAAGTAACGGCCTACGGCACCCATTACACTACCCGCTCGCTCGTCCGCATTGGCAGCTGTATCAACAAAGAAAACGCGCCTCCCTTCCTTGTTGGGCTTTTTTGAAATAAAAATATTACTCGAATACCTCGGGTGCGCTGCGAGCCCACCCAAAATAACCCGATAGCTTGAATTTTCAAAATCTGGAGTCCTCAAAAAATCCGGTTTAACCTTTCCCTCCTCCCTCGTTGTCTTAAGTATTTTCATTGCCACCTCGGCAAACTCCGAAAGCTGTCGAACGACTTCCTTATCTTTAAAAATCTCCTCATCAGTCCACTTTTCAACCGGCGTTCCTTCGATAAATTTTTGCAATCTAAATCCTTGCGCGGGATGATCAGCGCTTATTCTTGCCTTGAAGTAGAGGGTGTCGGGAACAAACTTCCCAAATCCAGGGAAGTTCTTGAGATAATTGTAAAACTCCTGATTCGCCTTCATCTCCGAATCTGTAGCAAAAGCTTCTTTACGCACCTGCTTTAAAGCAACGAGATTTTCCTGATTTCTCGGATCGCTTACCAGCGTCTTCCACACCGTCGATTCCCCGGCCTCGACAAGCTTTCCAGATTCCTTAATTTTAAGCGGTAGCTCATTATTCTCTGGCAACGATTCCGATTTAAATGATTCCACATTGAGAATTA
Organism: Candidatus Vogelbacteria bacterium; assembly: GCA_016201425.1. The sequence goes on from JACQCW010000028.1 coordinate 5,890, forward strand.
TATAATTAAGCTACACGATTGGCAAAATTAGTAACATCTGATAATCTTTTGGAAGCTAGAGTTCTTTTAACAAGGAGGTTAAAATGTTGAAGCAAGGAGTCCCAGCAAATACCAATCCGTTTTGTATAAATTCAGATGACGACATATTTGACGGCGCGCTTGAGCAAACAGCGCCAAATTATTTTGGCACAACTCACGACCCAGATGGTACGTGCGGCGGCTGGGGTACATACGCAAGGCAAAGGATTTCTGTTCCGGCCTTATCACAGCTCGAAGCTGAAAAACTTTTCCTAGACCTTGCCGGTGTCGATTACGTCCGCTGCCTGGTCGTCAAGGAAGAGTTCATTCATATAATTCCAAGTGACTGGCCCGAGGAAGTTTGGATAACCAAAAGCGCTGGCGAAACTTGCGCCAGGACGGAGTGCTATGTGCACAAACCTAGACCGAAATAACTTACGTTAATACAGACAGCCCCACCTTTATCAAAAAGTGGGGATTTTTATTTATGATTGGCAAAATGGCTAAAATCTGTTAGTTTATATCTATCTTTGCGGGATCGTCTAATGGTAGGACAGCGCCCTCTGAAGGCGTTTATCTTGGTTCGAGTCCAGGTCCCGCAGCCAAAAAATATATGCAACAAGAAATAGGCGACGCTGTTACCGTCGCGGGACACCTAGATACAATAATTTCGGAGAATGACAGGGTTCGAATTTTGGATGTCAAAGTACCGCCAGGAGCGGTTGCCGAAATGCATTCGCACCCCGATAACATTATAGTTGTACTTGATGGCGGAACTTTAAATTTTACAAACCCTGAAGGTGTAACAAAAAGTGGGAACTTCGCTGCCGGCCAAGCTTTTTTCAGCCCTGGCAATATTCATAAAGTGGAAAATAAAGGAGATGAAGAAGTGCACGTCATTCAGATAGAATTAAAACAATGAAAATAAAAGAACTTAAGAAATTATTAATTGAAGCTACACAAAAATACGTCTCCCGTACAGAGGCCGAGTACTTTGCTAACGAGGTAATAGAAACTGAGATCCGCAAACCGGCACCCGATAAAAAATATCAACACGACATAATAAAAGATATTAAGTCGTGGACCAATAAGGTTGGGGCAGTTCGAAAATCAATTGACCTGCCTGGTTATACTCAATTCAATTTTGAAGGACGCGGACCGTCGCTCAAGATTAAAGAGATACACGGTGAGTTAGAGAAGAAGGCAAGGCTCAACGGAATAGCGATGGTTAGCATTATCAATTCGGCGGGGATGCATGTACTGCATCTTTGGGCACAAGGCTTAGCAAAGAGAGGACTTTTTGCTATAGGTTGTTGGAATGGTGGCCCAGACGCAGTGGTTCCTTTCAATGGCACAAGAGGACTCCTCGGCACCAATCCACTCACCTACGGCTTCCCCGGAGACAGGGGTGATATCGTCGTAGATATGGCAACATCTGAAATTCCTTATTTTAAAATTGTAGCCGCAAAGAAAGATAATACACCCCTACCCCCAGACACTGCCGTAAATAGCGATGGAGAGATTACAATTGATCCAAACGAGGCACTCGAAGCAAATGGAATTTCGAATCTGTTGCCAATGGGTGGTGGCTATAAGGGTTACAACATAAACTATTTGATGGAAATTATGACCAGCGCTCTTATTGGTGCAAGGTCAAGCCCAGAGATGAGTGACGAATATATTGAAACTGAACACGGAGGACTTATAATAGCAGTGGACATCAGTAGAGTTACCAACCAAAATAAATATAACGCTTCAATTAAAAGTCTAAATGAAGAGATTCGTAATCAAAAAGCGAAAAAAGGGGCCGAGAAAGTATTAGTTCCCGGAGACAACAATCTCGAAAAGATTCGGGGGATAACAGATGAAACCGAAATTGAAGTAGACGAAGATTACCTAAAAGAGCTAGAAAGTTTGGCAAAATCATAAACGCAATGTCCACATCAATCATTAAAAACGACAAATACAAAAAGGCGCGGGGTGGGTATTCAAGATTACTCAAAATTTTTTGCGAAAAGTGCAGTGAGGAGATCTGCCTGTACCAAAAAGACGGACCGGGAGTTATAAAGCGGATGTATGTCGACCGAATGATCAACACAAAAGTTTCGACATCCGGCAAAGATCTTAAATGCCCAAACTCACACACACTCGGTGTAAAATTTATTTACGAAAAGGAAAACCGCCTAGCCTTCCGCATCTTTGTTGCCGCAATCACTAAGAAAATGGTAAAATCTAAATAGTTTTTTGCCACATATTACATTGTTAACACGTATGTATAAACTGTATAAGTAATGTTGATCAAGACACTTTTTAATAAACAAGCTATCGTTACATTTGGCCTTGGACTTCTGGTGGGCATTTCGGTTCATTGGATGGCGTCTTACTCGAAGCCAGACACAAACTACACCGGACCCCTTAGGGAAAAAACATCCTATAAATTGATTCAGCCTCTACTCGCCTGCCAAATATCAAATAACAAAAACTTTCGCAAGGAAAGTGTGGTTGAGGACGGCATTCAAAGTGTAGTTGATAATATCCATCACTTAGGTCTCGCAAAAGATGTTTCTGTTTATTTTCAAAATTTCAACAATGGTCACTGGACCGGGGTTAACGAGGACGAACTTTACGCACCCGCTAGCTTAAATAAAGTATCGTTGCTAATCGCTTTTCTAAAACAGGCAGAGGTAAACCCTTCAATTCTAGATCAAAAAGTCAAGTTCGCTGGCGCAATAAATCCAAGGACAAACGATGCTGAATTCGTGCCAATGATCAAGGGTCAAACCTATTCCGTGAAAGATCTTTTATCACGACTTATCATCTACTCTGATAACGATGCCAAAGATTACCTGCATCAGCTTATTGATCAAAACTACGTTAATGACATATTTACTGATCTGGGCTTGTCTGCTCCAATACTAAATGATGTTGGCGATACGCTATCGGCAAAATCATATTCGCTCTTTTTCCGAACCCTCTACAACTCGACATATCTTAATCAATACATGTCTGAAGCCGCTCTTGAACTCTTGAGCAGAACAAACTTCGATCAAGGGCTCATGGCCGGGCTCCCAGCCACAACAACAGTAGCACACAAATTTGGACATCGTACTGTCGCTCCACCCATGGGAGGAATCACTGAGGAGTTGCACGACTGTGGAATAGTGTACAAACCCAATAATCCGTACTTCGTTTGTGTAATGACCAAAGGCTGGAACTTATCGGATCTAGAATCGGCAATTAAAATGGTGTCAAAAAAGATCTATGACAACGTACAATAGTTAGTCCGCGGGCAGCCAATAGTGCATATTCGCAACAATCCACCATCTGGGATCAGCCTTAGGGAAAAGAGCCATGTTTTGTGGCTCATTTAGAAGAACATTTTTGTAACTAGACTTCAACAAATTCATAACAGCATACCCACTGTTTTGACGTCTTGTTAAACCCTTCATGGTAAGCGTTGTGCTTGGATACTGACTCGCAATAAAGTAGCTAGGTTTTATTTTTGATAAAAAATCTTTCCAAGCTTTCACCGTCTCACCAACACCATTCACATAGTGCTCGTCGGTAAGTGAGTCGTAAACTTTTTTGATTTTCGGGGTTAACCTTAATCCCCCACTCTTTTCCAAAGTAAAGAAATTAGGCAAAGATATTATTGAGCCCATCACCATGTCATCGAATGGATGACTAGCAACGACCACATCAATTTTTTCAGGGATATCTTCTCTAAGTTTTAACTCTTGCATAACTTTTAGAACAGTAACAACTTTGGCATTAGGCAAAATAGATCGATAGATCGCTGCCAATTCTTTTGCCGCAACAGTATCCGGCTCGATCAAATAAATAGTACCGCTGAAATCTATAGCCGCGAGCGCATTACCAATCTTGGGCTCATATCCAGGAGCGATCTCAACCACCACCCCATCTTTGGGCAAACCAATATCGACAAAAACTCCGTGCCAAATTTGTGATGCAACTTCCATATATTTAAATTTTAAATGTTAATTGGGAATTACCAGTTCTATTCTCCTGCTCAATCGACTGATAAATACTCGAAAGCAATTTATTGGTGAAGTCATGATATTGAAGCTCTGAATTATCATCTTTGCCTTCAATAAAGTTTAGCAGAGTAGTTTCTCTGGCCTTTTCGTTATGACCCAGATAGTACTTATCACTCGAACTATCCTTCTTCATATCCCCGCCGACGGAGATCTTGGCGAAGGCCTCGCCACCGACAATCTTCTTATTCCTAAAAATATAGATATCAAAATGATCCTCGCTGCCCACAACCCCTGCTGGTGCGACATCCTTCCCCGCCTCATATGATTGATATGAGTGAACCTGAATATTCAAAAAGTGAGAAACCTGAATGTTGACCCGCTCGTGTCTTACCCTTCCATTGCCCTTGTATGTGTCTTCGGGTAGATCAAACCAGCCGCGTCTCGAGAAAGAGTTTTGCTGAAGGTTGATCGAGCCGCTCGTAATAACATTTGGCCCGCGCATAAGCTGCACGAATGTATACGCATCGATCTCACCAAACTTTTCGTAATCTTTCCTGTCATAGTTTTTGTAAAATTCGTTGATCGCAAGATTATTGTAAATGTTATTTAACGCACCTTCATCTATCTGATTAAAGAGATCGTTGGGAGTAAATCTAGCCGTATGAAGTTTTGCCAAATCTGGACTAATTCTATCCAGTTGCCTATTAACATCTGCAAGCCAAGCAAAAAGATCGACGAAGTGATAGCCTGAGTGCATCAGCTTACCATAACCGTATTTGTATGGATGATTCTCCTTCATGAATTCGTGAGGCAAGCTCCACGCGCCATCTGCATGATAGATATCTATAAACGAAACCGGTACCTTACACTCCGAAACAAATTTGTTTAGATAATCTTTAATAAAAACATAACCTGCGTGATTCCTTCTCTGGCACACCACATATGCTTTAGAACGACTTTGTCTTCGCAAGTTCTCGAGATCCAAATAATCACCATACACCTGCTTAGCAGCATTAATATCTGTACTTGGGTAAAGCGGCGTCGTAATCGGCTTATCCATAAGGACGTTTATATTATTCTTAAGTGCCCACTCTGCATATATCTTGTGCGCCTTTGGTTCTGTAGAGATTATTATGCCATCAATCTTCTCTCTTTTAATAAGCGAATCAAGTTCCATCTGAGCTAAATCGTCAAGACTTTGACCCA
>JACQCW010000024.1 GCA_016201425.1 Candidatus Vogelbacteria bacterium
TTGTGGTCTAACCTCGCCCTCCTTTTCTTTCCAGGAGAGTTTCCAGTAGCCTGTCGGGGCTTCTTCCTGCCAGTCTTTCTCTGCTTCTATGGCCGGCTCTGTTTTTGGAGTGATTTTTCCAAGTATTGCAGATACATCTACCTTATCTCCCGCGAAGTGTTTATACAGCTCTACGCTTACACCTGCGATGAGTAGAAAACAAAGTGTAAGGTATGTCAGGAGTTCAAGGATGAAGCCTGATTTGTTGCGCAAGGTACACCTCCTAAGTTTATTTCTTGGTTTCCTTAACGACTTCGAGTAGGGCCGTTAGGGATCTGGTAAGATCCGGTATGATCACCGCTTGAGAGGAACGGCTTTCCTTTACTCTGCGGTCTTCCGCTATCTTATTGTAGGCTTCATCCAGTGACATTTTTTTGGTGCCCGACTCTGTGTTGACAGCATCCATATACTCTCGGGCCTTTTGCATATCAACTTTGAATTCGGCGATAGATCCTTGGCCGGCTTCCTCTTCGCGGACCTTAGACGTGGCAGCCTCCTCAACACCTCCAAGGATTTGAATCTTTCCAAGCGAGAAGCCGTGGATCAGAATACCCAAACCGTCATCTCTGAAGTTGCCTTGTACTTGAGCGAGGTTTGAAATTTGGATACGCCTACGGGTGATTGCGGCTTTTAGCGTTGCGAGTTCTTTCGGATCAAGGAGCCTAAGAGTATCCGTGAGCTTCTCCCATCCCTTACCAAACTGGTCGATATCTCTCTTGTTGGGCTTGGGGCGAGGGACAGTGAAGTATCGAAGCAAACATGGGGTCGGAATCTCCGAAGGGATATCGTCCAGACACTTTCCGAGGAGTGGCTTTGCGATGCGGGCCACAACATCAGCGCCCGAGGCTCGCGCCTCACGCCAATCTGCTGGACCTTCTTCATCAGACGAGGCCCATACGCGGAGTACTGGTTCAACTCTTGCCATCAGAATTTTTTTGATTCCCGCGGCCTCACCCTTGTCGATGTAGGTATGGAGGTGATGTATTGACGGGGAGGCAATAAGTTTGTAGGGAAACCTTGCCTTAGAGCCGTCGGGCAAAACGACATCCGTCTCGCTTTCGATTATGATTGGTTCTGTCGGGATGAGGTCGATGCTGAAGAGCGGCGCTGGCGGGTAGAACTTAATTCCGTCCGCACAGTATGTTTTGGTTTTTCTCCCCAAAATTTTGACTAGTCCAGTGTAAGCAGGTCGGGATGGGACAGTCTGATTTGACCTCTTTACGTAGAGGTATGAGACCGGCAGTGCAAAAAGCAAACAAAGAAAGATATTTGTTTTTGTCAGAATTACCGAACTTATTGCGTAGATGGTCCAGATCAGTGCACAGTGCACCAGCGCGGCAAAAATGTTTACCAGACTTATCTCGGCAAAAAAGGTAATGGCTACCAATAGAAGTGCCACGAGACAAATCCTGCCGGTGTCACTTGTGGCGAACTGGACGACATTTTCGAGCATGTGTGCCTCCTTGGCTTTACGTTTATCGGTAAAATGTTAGTTGTCGAAGATCTAGATTTAACCAATATTATATACCTTAGTTTGGATTTGTCAAGGCATAGATTTGATAAATTATTCAGGTTTTGGTATTGTAATCATGGACTAAATTAAGCGCAGGTGGTGAAATTGGTAGACACGCTAGCCTTAGGAGCTAGAGCCCGCAAGGGTGTGGAGGTTCGAGTCCTCTCCTGCGCACAAAATGAAAGTATTATTATATGGTAAAAATTCAAGTCAGCTATCCGAACTTCTCGTGAAGTATGGCTTGGAGCAGGTCGTAGAGAGCCCAGATGTGGTTATAAGTTTTGGTGGTGATGGAACATATCTACTTTCCGAAAGGGATTTTCCTGGTGTGCCGAAGGTCATGATTAGAGACAGTAAGATTTGTAAAAAGTGCGTTAATCTACCGACAGAAGAAGTTCTCAAGAGGTTGTCTCTGAGGCAGTACGTAGATAACGATATTATTAAGTTAGAGGCGGAATATGACGGCAAAAAATATCTTGCTGTTAACGACATAATAATGTCACGCAGTGTGCCGACAGCAGCAATTAGGTATCGTGTGAGAATCAATGATATCTCATACTTGGATGGGCGTGAGATAGTGGGCGATGGTTTGGTTGTAGCAACACCTTTTGGTAGTGGAGCATACTACCGAAGTATTACTGACGGTGTATTTTCTGTTGGCTTGGGTCTAGCATTTAATAATAGTACTGAACAGGTTGATCACATTATAATCAAAGAAACGGACCGTGTGATGTTTGAATTAACAAGAGGGTATGCGGTGTTGGCCGTACCCGGATATGACCTCGTTACTATAGTTGAGGGTTCGAGCGTCTCAATTAAAACTGCCGAAGAGAAAGGCAAAATTTTGACTTTTGGTGAGGAGTTTAGATACTGGGCTCATTAATTCCATCTTTATGAAGAGGCTAAATAAAAAATTGCCGGATTCTCCCGGGGTGTATTTTTTTAAGAAGGGGCGTGAGATTTTGTATATAGGTAAAGCCACATCCCTCCGTGATCGTGTAAGAAGTTATTTTAATAGCGATGTCGTGAATTCTCGTGGACCGTTAATTTTAGAGATGATTCAGATTGCCACGTCTATTACATTTAGAAAGACTGACTCTGTTCTTGAGGCCGTGATTCTTGAAGTAGAGCTCATAAAAAAGTATCAACCAAAGTTTAATACACGGGAGAAGGACAATCGAAGTTTTAATTTCGTGGTTATTACTGATGAACAATATCCACGAGTCCTTGTCGAGAGAGGTAGGGCTTTGGGTGGCGGCACTGAAAGTTTTGCAATAAAAAAGTTGTTTGGCCCATTTCCTTCTGGAGCGGAACTCAAAGAGGCACTGAGGATTATTCGGAAGATTTTTCCATTTCGGGACACATGCACTCCAAATTCTGGTAAACCATGTTTTAATCGACAGATTGATTTGTGCCCCGGGGTTTGTACTGGTGAGATTTCTGTGGTTGATTACAATAAACAGATTAAGAACATTGAACTTTTCTTTGAAGGTCAAAAAAAGATCATTCTAAGGCGTTTGAGGCGTGAAATGGCAAGTTTGTCTCTATCTCTTAAATTTGAACGAGCAAACGTAGTAAAAAAGCAGATATTTGCACTTCAGCATATTGCCGATGTGAGTTTATTACGAAGGGAGATTTTTACCACACCAATTGATTCAAATGATTTTCCGAATAAAATATTTAGAATTGAAGCCTATGATGTTGCACATCACGCCGGACACGAAAATGTGGGTGTTATGGTTGTGATAGAGAATGGAGAAGTGGTTAGGGGTGAATACAAAAAGTTTAAAATTCGTGGTGATTATCATGCAGATGACCTAAGATCTCTAAAAGAAATTTTGCTTCGTCGGCTAAATCACCCGGAATGGAGATTTCTAACGAAGCCCATAGATTTGCAATTGGTTACCATCGATATTTGTCGGCTAAAATTAAATAGACTATAAAAGTCCCGATATTGATCTTTCAATATCGGGTCAGATTATTTGCCTATCTTAATTGTGGCCTTAGTATCATCGTCACTATCTTCATCGTCGTTAGATTTCGGTTTCGGTGTCTTGTCGGTGTCGCTTGGGTATGTAGTTTTTGTTAAAGTGAGATCGACACTCTTTTCAGTTATTTTACCACGGACCGACCGCTTAAATACAACCTTAATTTTTTCTCCAACCTTTTTATCGATTAGAAAGATTCTAACATCCATTCCGGTTGTAATTGGTTTTCCGTTCATGGAAATAATTATGTCACCTTTTTCTAGGCCAGCCTTCTTGGCAGCTCCAGGGACTCTTTTGTCCTCGTTGTCGTTTGGATTTTCAAACTCATCTATCGAGGTGATTATTGCTGAGTGGTTCCCCCATGTTTCTTTTGCGATCTCCATCTTATCGCCAATATATTCAACGTCTGTGATTTTTTCAATATACTTGAGATCCTCATTCCCCGGCGAGTCCTTGTTTTCGCCATCTCTGGGGAAGTTCGCAGTTAATGCATCGAAGCCTGCTGAGGGCGGATTTACTTCACCCCTTTTGAGTAATTCAATGTTCGCGAGAGCAATGGATTGTGCGAACGCCAGACCATCACAATTTTCGTGAATTGCATTTGCGATACCAATAACCTCTTCCTGCTCATTAAATACCGGACAACCAGAGTTACCGTGGTTTATGGGGCAGTCCGTCTGTATGAAATCGTCAATATAGTGCATCTGGATGTTTCTATGAAGCGAACTGACGATTCCACTGGTTAAGGAGTTTGCTAGGTGGTTTGGATTACCAATCGCCCAGTCTCTTTCTCCAATTTTAATTTTGGTTGAGTCTCCAATCTTTACCTGTGAATATTCTGCCGGGCCGATATTTTGAGCTTGTATCATTCCCATGTCTGCGTCATCGATTGATCCTGCAAAAGTCGCTTTGTATTTTCGGTTGTGTGACTGGATCACGATCCAGTAAGCGTATTTCTTAATTGAATCTTTTTGCTTTTTTGTAATCTTTCGTGCGAGTTCAAGTTTAATAACGTGAGCCGCTGTAAGGATGTGGCCATCTTTGTCAACAAAGAATCCTGTGCCCGACCATTCTTTGGAGGTTCCATCTTTGAAGTAAACGGTTGTATTTACGTCACAGATTTTATCTTTGTTGTGTTCGTAAATAGACTGGCCCGTGATTTCTTCAGACCTGGCGACTGCAATTGGGAAAATAAAAGAAAAACAAAACAGTAGCGCCATAATTAAAGCTTTGATTTTGATCATTTTGCCACCTCCTTTTTGTGATAATATGACAAATATCTTCTATTTTTAGGCTATCATGTTGAACATTTTGTGGGTAGGATGATCTGTGGATAATAAAATTGATCATTTGTAGTTTGCCATTTGGACACAATTTTGATATTTTAATACCTGCTTGCCGGAGCCCGCCCGCAACGCCTGAGCAGGTCAGTCTTGCGATGGCGGGCGGGTGGCGAAATGCCCTTCCTTTTTTCTTGAGACACCACATTTATGTTTTATTTTACTTACGTTCTAAAAAGTCTGAAAGATGATAGAATGTATATCGGGTGGACCAACAATCTTAGGAATAGGATAGAGTCACACAACAAGGGAAATGTAGAGTCTACTGCAGAACGTAGGCCACTCCAACTTATTTATTATGAGGCGTGTAATTCGAGAGATTCTGCGATAAAAAGAGAAAGATTTTTCAAAACTGGTTTTGGTAGGAGATATTTAAAAAATAGAACTAAATAATTATCTGCCGGAGTGGCGAAATGGTATACGCAATAGACTCAAAATCTATCGATCGCAAGGTCATGTGGGTTCAAGTCCCACCTCCGGCACAAGTGAAAAAGAGAGTAATCATTGCACATGGTTGGGCGAGTAATCCAAATGATTGCTGGTTTCCATGGATTAAAAAAGAATTTGAGAAAAATGACTTTGAGGTATTTGTCCCTGCATTCCCAAATCCGGGAATTCCGGAAATAAAGAGCTGGGTTAAAACTCTAGACGAGACAGTTGGAGTAATAGATGGGGCGACGTATTTTGTGGGTCACAGCATTGGCTGTCAAACAATCTTGAGATATCTTCAAACTCTCTCATTGGATCAGAAGATTGCCGGCGTTGTTTTTGTTGGTGGTTGGTTTAGTTTAATTGGTCTTGAAACAGTTGAAGAAAAAATAGTAACTGATCCGTGGCTTAATATGCCTATAGATTTTGAAAAGATCAAATTTTTAATTTCCAAAAGTGTGGCTATTTTTTCTGACAATGATCAGTGGGTTGCACTAGATAATCAAAATACTTTTAGAGACAAATTGGGGTCAGAGATTGTAATTGAACATAACAAGGGGCATTTTGATAGGACAAATAAAGTTTTTGAATTGCCAAGCGCACTCGAGGCTATAATTAAAATGGCAAAGTAGCACCTACTTTTGCACAGTTTGAAGGTGTGATAGTTCGTGCTAAAATTTTGATATGCAGGAGGAATTAAATAAAAATAATATTAGTCAGTCGGTATTTTGGATCGAGGTTGAGAAGATCAAGCCTAATCCATATCAGCCAAGACGTGAATTTGACCAGGCACAACTTCAGGATCTTGCAGAGTCTATTCGTCAATACGGTGTTTTACAGCCATTGGTGGCCACAAGAAAAGAGTTTACGACTGAGGACGGAGGTCTTGCTGTTGAATATGAACTTATCGCGGGGGAGAGGAGATTGCGTGCGTCTAAGTTGGCTGGGGTATTACAGGTGCCGGTAGTTATTCGCACAGGAGAGCAAAGTGATCTGGTTAAGCTGGAGCTTGCGATCATAGAGAATATTCAAAGAGAGGACTTAAATCCAGTTGATAGGGCAAGAGCATTTCAACAACTGGTAGAAAAATTTAATTTTAAACATGGCGAAATCGCCAAGAAAGTTGGTAAGAGTAGGGAATATGTTTCAAACAGTATTAGGATTATCGCACTTCCACTCGAAGTTCTAGACGCCTTGTCTGCCAAGAAAATTACCGAAGGTCATTGTCGACCGCTACTTATGCTTATCGATAGGCCAGATGAGTTAATGACCCTGTTTAAGGAGATTATGTATAAGAAATTGTCTGTAAGAGAAGCGGAAAATATTTCAAGAAAGATAGCCGTTGATAGAGTAAGAAAGAAAGATTATGTACCTGACCCAGAATTGGCAGAAATGGAAAATAAATTAATGGAGAAGCTTGGTACTCGAGTGCAGATCGAACGCAAAGAGTTTGGTGGTAGGGTTACGATTGATTTTTTCACAAAAGACGATGTTCGTAATCTTCTTGACTTGGTTTCTTCTGGCAAGATTATAATTCCTGTTGGGGGTCAAAATGCGGATACGTTAACCGCACCTTCTGGGACGGTAATTATAGACGATCACCTCGCTTCAATAGACGATATTCCCGCCGCTGAAGTTGATTTAGATGATCCGGACTTATATTCGTTGAAGAATTTTACGGTTTAAGAGTAAAAACTATTTTGTTCTCTGAATTTTTTTCTTGGTCTCCTCCTGTTCGAGAATTGATGCTTTAATACGCCTTCTTGCCATTGATGTTTTAGCGTATTCAAGCCATTTTTGTGACGGCTTACTATTATCCCTAGATTGTATCTCTACGATATCCCCATTTTTCAAGGCTGTATCGAGCGACATAAATTTACCATTAATTTTGGCTCCCGCTACATGATTTCCTAGATATGAGTGAATCATGAAGGCAAAGTCGATCGGGGTGGATCCTTGAGGGAGTTCAATTACATCGCCTTTTGGAGTAAATACAAAAATTTGATCGACAAAAAAGTCTGTTTGAATATTTTCTAAAAACTCTTTTGATCCTTTTACACTCTTTTGCCACTCTATTAGCTGGTTCAACCACCTTAATTTTTTACCAAGGAGTCCACCAGCGTCTGGCTTACCGAGTTCGTCGTATGCAAGGTGGGAAGCGATTCCGAATTCCGCCTCGTCATGCATCTTTTCTGTCCTAATTTGAATTTCCACAATGCCGCCATTCCCGGTGAAGATCACTGTATGAATACTCTGGTACCCGTTAATTTTTGGAACGGCTATGTAGTCCTTTAATGTTCCGGGTAGTGGTCTCCATGTGTTGTGTATGATACCTAACACTCTATAGCAGTCCTCGACGGTCTGTATAATAATTCTAAGTGCGGCGATATCATGGATACGTGAGATATCCATATTATGTCTCTGGAGTTTTCTATGAAGACTGTATACGTGTTTAACTCGGAAGTCTGTTTTGAAAGATGTTAGATTTTCTTTGGCGAATCTTTTCCATAAAATTCTTTGGATATCTTCAAGATTTTTTAAAACCTCTTCATTTTTTATTTGCCTGATCTTTTTTGTTTCCTCAAATTCTTCTGGGTAAGCATAGGGGAAGGCTGCATCCTCAAGTGCCCCTTTCATCTGTCCCATGCCGAGACGATTGGCCACTGGCGCGTAAATGTCGATGGTTTCTAGGGCAATTCGTCTGCGCTTCTCAGCTCTCACATACTGCAATGTGGTTATGTTGTGGAGACGATCGGCTAATTTAATTAAGATTACTCTAATATCTTTGGCGGTCGCGATAAAAAGTTTACGTAAGCTTTCCGCGTGTCTCTCTATGCCCTGGTATTTTATTTTTCCCAACTTTGTGACTCCCTGAACAAGGAAAAGAATATCAGCGCCAAACTTTTTCTCTAAGACTTCTGGTGATGTTTCTGTATCTTCAAGTGTGTCGTGTAAGAGTCCGGCCGCGATCGTTTGTGGGTCAGCTCTCATTTGAGCCAGGTTTTTTGCAGTGCCCACGAGGTGAACCAGGTATGGCTCACCAGACATTCGTTTGTGTTCAATGTGTGCATTTTTTGCAAAGTAGTAGGCTTCACTAATTAGTTTTACGTCTTCTGGTCGATACGAAACCATTAGATTAAGAATTTCTCTTACATCTTTCTCATGATCGCTATCTATCTGTTCATTTGTTTTTTGCATTTTCTTCTGCCAATTTGTGCGGATTATGGTTTGGACATGTCTTGTCGCTACATCTTTCCCCAATTGTTTTAGTTCCTTCCATCATGAGCGCACTGCAGGGACCGTTTTCTCTACCGTAACCGCAAATTTTCCCTGTCGGTTTCGCTTTAATTATATGTTTGCAATCAGGGTAATTAGAACAGCCATAGAAGACTCCGAATCTGCCACGCTTTTCAACCATCTGACCTTTTTTGCATTTTGGGCAAGCAACACCGGTGCCATGTTGGGCAAGTTCTAGTGCCTCGTCCTTCTTAATATACTTGCATTTAGGGTAGTTACCACAAGAAATGAATTTGCCAAAGCGTCCTTCACGTTCAACAAGTTTACCTTTTTCGCATTTTGGGCACATCTCGCCGGTTTCTTTCTGGCCCGTCATTTCGACGCCTCCGATTGTGCGTGCACCAATACAGTCTGGGAACTTGGCACAACTCAAGAATTTACCAGTCCGACCAAGTTTTATAATCATCGGCCCACCACATATTGGACACTTCATGTCGGCCGGGGCCTCTCCCAAATTTGTAATTTTATCTATCTTGTCTTTGGCTTTGACTGATTTGTGAAATGGGCCGTAAAAGTCTTTAAGTGTTTTGGTATAATCTTTTTTACCATTTGCTATTTCATCCAAGTCTTCCTCCATCTGAGCGGTGAATGAGTCACTTATGATATCGGCAAAATTATTTTCAAGAAATGTGCTTACAATATCACCGGTGTCTGTGGGTATAAGTGCCTTGTTTTCCTTATTTACATAACCTCTTGTCTGAATTGTTTGAAGGATTGATGCAAATGTACTAGGTCTGCCGATGCCCCTCTTTTCAAGTTCTTTAATTAGACCAGCCTCGGTGTATCTATGAGGTGGTTCAGTTTGTTTTTCCTCGGACTTAAGATCAAGTAAATTCAGTTTGTTGCCAACGGTAACCTTCGGGAGTTCAATTTCTTCGCCTTGAGCTGCTGGGTCCGCAAGGAGCCAGCCCTTGAATGTGGTGCGGCCACCATTGGCTTGGAAATTCGGAATTGTTTTTTCTTCAATATTTGCGAGGATTTTGGTTTTTAAAACAATTGCGTCTTTCATCTGACTAGCAATGGTTCTTTGCCAGATCAGTTTATAAAGTTTTGCTTCGTCATCATTTTTTCCCCGAGAATCAAACTCGGGATGCGTGGGCCTAATCGCCTCGTGTGCTTCCTGAGCGTTCTTAATTTTACTTTTATATTGTCTAATCTCAATTAAATCTAGGCCAAACTTTTTAGAAATTACGTTTTTTATATTTTCGATCGCTTCGGTTCCAAGGTTTGTGCTGTCCGTTCTCATATATGAGATGTGGCCATCTTCGTAGAGTTTTTGGGCAATTTTCATTGTGCGACTTGGTGCAAATCCAAAACGAGAACTGGCACTTTGTTGTAATGTGGATGTTGTAAATGGTGCCCTCGGTTTTCTTGATCCACTTTCTTCGCCAATGTCTACTACAAGCCATTTACCGTTCTTTCCGTCCTTCAAAATTTTATCTGATTCTTCTTTGGTCGATGGTTCAATTGAGCATCTTAGTTCTATTGATTCCTTTTTGTTGGTTTCTGTATTTGCGGTTATGACGAAGTATGTGACGGGAATAAATGCGCGTATTTCACGTTCACGTTCCATGATGATTCGCAAGGCAGGAGATTGAACACGTCCTGCCGATAGACCGTATCTGACTTTTTTCCAGATTAGACCACTAAGGTCATAGCCAACCAGTCTGTCTAACACCCTTCGTGCCTCCTGAGCCTTTCTAAGATCCTGGTCGATTTCTCTTGGGTGCCGAATGGCTTCTTTAACAGCCTTTTCGGTAATTTCGTGGAAGACTACTCTTTCGGGATTTTTCAAGTTGCACGCTTCTTTAATGTGCCAGGCTATGGCTTCGCCTTCTCGATCGGGGTTTTCCCCTTTGATATTTCGTAATGCGGAATAAAACCAGCCTCGATGTCGACGGCTTGTTTATTACTTTTTGGGAGATCTCTGATGTGGCCAATGGAAGCAACAACTTTATATTTGCCGTCCAAATATTTTGAGATCGTCTTTGCTTTTGCTGGTGATTCTACAATTAATAATTTCATGGTTCTTTATACTATAGCCACCTTTCGTAATTTGTGTCAAATAAAAATTGTATAAAAAAGAGCCCTCACCGATATGGTGGGGCTTAGTTGTGCCGAAGTTCTTACTATCGACAGCGTGTCTTGTGTTTGTGTCGGTGGCTTAATAGAATGTTTGAGAGACATCTATTACAAAAGAAGCAATCGTTACAAGTATGCAGCTTTCTGTGGGCGATGTTTTTGCACACTTCCCCGTGTGCGGTATCTTTTTCGTTCTTAACCGACACAGCACCCTTGTGGTTCAGATCTGTGATCACTGCCTGGCCTCCTTTTTGTTTTGACCTACTGATATGTTCATAAAATTGACGATTTTGGAGAACGGTCTATTTGTGGCCAGACTACCACATGATTGATATATTGTAAAGTGCTTTAAAGGTATCTCCTCACACCTCCACACCAATAATTAACCACGCGTCAACTTTCGTGATACAATAGAGGTGTGCTAAACCTCACAGAACAAGAGATAAAGGAACGTCTGATTCACCTGCGCAACCTAGAGTACCTTCACAAGAAA
>JACQCW010000034.1 GCA_016201425.1 Candidatus Vogelbacteria bacterium
TCCTCACATCCTTTGGCTTACTACCAGTATCAATGACCATATCTTTGGCCTTCCCAGGAAAATATTTTATAAGTTTGCCAACCTGCATATCGTGACCAAAACCAAGACTAAAAACTTGAAAGCCTCCGGAGTCGGTCATTGTGGGCCAGTCGGCATTCATAAATTTATTTATCCCGCCAGCTTTTTTAACGATCTGATCGCCAGGCTTTAGGTGCAGGTGAAAAGTATTTGAGATTGTGAGCTGAGTTTTAGTCTGCTTAACCTCTTCTGACGTCAAAGTTTTGATGACCGCTTTTGTGGCAACAGGAACAAGTGAAGGTGTCTCGACCTCACCGTGCGGCGTCTTCAGAATCCCCACCCTCGCCCAACTTTTCTTCGACCTTTTAATTATATTAAATTCGATCATTGTCTCGAGACTATACAATAAATCCGGAGATTTGAAAAGAAAAAGCCCAGGATGCACCCGGGCCAGACTTCATAAATCATTAAGCCTAATCTTTGTGATCTCGGTCTCTAAGGTCTCAATTCCTGTATACCTCTATAGTAATTGAATGGAGAAAATCGCCGAGAAAATCTTCAGCCAAAATTCGAGCAAACAGACCTGGCATTTCGGTGATAAAATAACTTTTACCATCTTTGCTAACCACCCGAATAGACTTTTTACTGCTTCTCATTTTCCATCACGCTCTTCCCATTCCCTATCTGAGAGCTTGCTCCACGCACGCTGCATTCCTTCTGTTAGTATCGCAAATATTTGCTCATTACTTCTCGTAGCAAGGTCTGGCCCACCCTTCCCCCTAATGTCACGAAGAAATAAAGCGGCACTGGGGCACTTGATTTCACGACTTAGTTCAGGTATCCAATCCCAACCTCTTTTTGTCCAAAATGCCCAGGACCCATTTTTCTTTACACAAACATTGCCACCAACTCCGCACCACTCATCATCTCGCAGCAGTGCTACAATCTTGTTCCGCAATTCGACAAATCCGTCTGGAAACTGGATCTTTTTCACTTTTTCCACCCGTCCTCTTTTTTCTTACGGTTTGCCATTATCATTTACAACAATAATCTCAAAGCTCTCCTCTCTCATTATTCCTCCTCTAATTTTCAACGATCAAATATGTCTAAAGTGTACACGGTCAGATTAAGTTTGACAATAATCTTAGTCAGAGTATTCTGGATATATGAAATTAAATTTGGCCACCACCACGACAAACCCCTAAGGGGAGCTGTTTGGTTGTGTGTCAACTCCAAAGATCCAAAGGCAAAATTGGCAATCGGTCCAGTCATAGACAACGGTTTTTATTATGACTTCTTACTTTCAAACCCAATTAAGGAAACGGACCTTGTCTCCATCGAAAAATCTATGAAGAAACTTATCGGAGGCAAACTAGATTTCACTGGTAAGGAAATTTCTAAAACTGAAGCTCTCGAATTCTTTAAAGACCAACCTTTTAAAAAAGAACTTATTGAAGAATTTTCAAAAGAGGATCTAAAACTCACAACATATACGACTGGAACATTTACCGATCTATGTCGCGGTGGGCACGTTGGAAATACATCTGAGATAAATCCTGATGCGTTCAAGCTCGACCGAATAGCCGGGGCATACTGGCGCGGAGATGAAAAGAATGCGATGTTAACTCGAATCTACGGTCTAGCGTTTGAAACAAAAGAAGAATTGAATGCATATCTTCTACAGCGCGAAGAGGCTGAGAAGAGAGACCACAAAAAACTCGGACGCGAACTTGACTTGTTCTTGATAGACGAAAAAGTTGGTAAGGGCCTACCATTATGGACTCCGCGAGGCACAGCAGTTAAATTTGAACTTGAAAAGTTTACTCGTGAACTAGAAAGAAAATATTGTTACGAGCATGTTACTACTCCATATTTAGGTGCAGAAGAACTTTATAAAACATCCGGACATTTAGATCACTACTCTCACAACATGTACGCTCCAATAGATATGGATGGCGATAAATTCTATTTGAGACCGATGGCATGCCCACACCATATACGTATGTACCAGCGTAAATCGTGGAGTTATAAAGAACTCCCAGTTCGTTACGCCGAGATTGCCGATTATAATCGATATGAAAAGTCCGGAGAACTTATGGGAATGATACGTGTTCGAAAATTCCAACTGACTGACGGACACTTATTCGTAACACCTGAGGGTTTAAAAGATGAATTCAAACAAGTTTGCAGCATGATTGTTGATGGAATGAAAGGGCTTGGCCTTCTTGATATTGTATCTTATCGCTTTTCGAAGCGCGATCCTAAAAATAGCGAGAAGTATTATCCTGATGACAATTTGTGGAATCACGCAGAGAGCCTGATGAAAGAAGCCCTGGATGTATGTCGAGGCTCTTGATGAAGCCGCCTTTTATGGTCCAAAACTAGATGTACAAGCCAAAAACGTTCACGGCAAGGAGGACACTCTCTTCACTGCCCAAATGGACTTCCTTCTTCCTCAAAAATTCGAAATGGAATATGTCGATGCAAACGGCGAAAAGAAAAGGCCGGTCATGATACACCGGTCAACGATCGGTTGCTTAGAACGTGTCTTCGGCTTCCTGATAGAGCATTATGGTGGAGCATTTCCGACTTGGCTGTCCCCCACTCAAGTAACAATCCTACCCGTAAGTGAGAAATTTATTGACTATGCCAAAAAGGTTGAGTTGGCTCTTAAAGAGGCCAATATTCGTGTGCATCTAGACAACCAAAGCGAAACCCTCGGTAAGCGTATAAGAAACAATAAAATGCTTAAGATACCGTATATGATCGTTGTTGGCCAAAAAGAAGTCGGGTCAGACACAGTAACAGTCGAGTGCCGAAATAAAGAGCAACTTAAGGACCTCAAAATAGATGATTTTGTGGCAATTATTCAGAAAGAAATTTTAAACAAACAGTAACCCACAACTTATTCACAAATCTCTCTTTTGTATATGAGTATGCTCTGCTAGAGTGATGTTAAGATGACTTCAATCAGTGAGTTTAAAACATCAGGGATACGTCTTCCTCCGCAAAATATCGATGCCGAAAAGGCTCTTTTGGGGGCTATCATGCTACGCCCACACTCAATTCATGAATTGTCTGGGGAACTAACAAAGGAAGCATTTTACTCCGATAAACATAGAATTATTTACGGTGTCATGCTTGATCTACTGGCCAACAATGAACCAATTGATCTTGTGGTATTGTCAGCCAAACTCAAAGAGAAGAAATTGCTCGATGGTATAGGCGGAGCGAGCTATTTAACCGATTTGGTTGGTAACGCCCCATCAACTAATAATATTGCAAACTATGCGGCTCTTATCCAAAAGAGTTTCGTTTTGCGTAATTTAATTGAAGCAGCGGATCATATTTCAAATCTTGGTTACAGCGAGGATAAAGAGGTTGATGATGTAATTGATCAGGCAGAAAAAAGAATATTTGGCTTAAACAATTCGAGTCTTAGGAGTAAATTTATCTCCATACGAGACACGCTCGAGGAGGCATGGGAAAGGCTCGACAGATTACACAACTCGTCAGAGGAGCTCAGAGGAGTTAGGACCGGATTTAAGGAACTAGATTTTAAACTTGCCGGTCTTCAAAAGTCTGATTTAATCATTCTTGCTGCCAGACCATCCATGGGAAAAACAACGCTCGCAATGGATATTGCACGTAATGTAGCATTAACTGAAAATGTACCTGTTGGGATTTTTTCTCTAGAAATGAGCTCCCAGCAGTTGGTAGACAGAATGCTCGCAGCCGAATCACAAATAGACTCGTGGAATCTACGAACGGGAAAAATCAAAACAGATGAAGAATTTTCACTCTTACGAGACACTCTCGATAAACTCTCCAAGGCTCCTATTTATATTGACGATGAATCAAGCAATAGTATAGCAAGAATGAAAGCAGTCGCGAGAAGACTAAAAAGCGAAAATGGACTAGGATTAATTATCGTTGACTACTTACAATTAATGAACACAGCCAGAAATTACGACTCTTTAGTTCATCAAGTTACAGAAATCTCGAGATCACTCAAAGGACTCGCTCGTGATCTTGATGTGCCTGTATTAGCTCTTTCCCAGCTCTCTAGGGCCGTCGAACAACGTGGCGGAGAACCAAGGCTATCAGACCTAAGAGATTCAGGATCTATCGAGCAAGACGCAGACGTCGTACTTTTTATTCACCGCGAAGATAAGTACGACAAAGATTCAGGTAAACCAAACATCGCAAAAATAATTATTGCAAAGCATAGAAATGGCCCGACTGGAGAAATTGAACTCTACTTTGATCAGAAACGAGTTTGTTTTAGCAATATCGACAAGGGTGAATACGGAAGTAGCGGCTTTGGAGATTTCTAATTCGCTTCATTTCTATCATTTCTAAAATAAAAAGTGAGGTCAGTCACTGTCAGTCATGTTTCAAGTTATCCCTCAAACAAAGAGATTCTTTATGTGAACACTGTCTTGATAATACGCGAGATGCCTCTATGCTAATGGTTGTAGCCAAAGATATCGACCTAGAAAATATCACCCGCTCTCGTGAATTCAACGGTAGGTTTTTTGTCCTTGGCGGACTTTTGCCGATTCTCGAAAAAAATCCGGAACAAAAAATTAGAGTCAGAGAATTAACTATGGCAATTCAGAAAATGATGGAGCTTGAATCGGACCTCAAAGAAATTATAATTGCGCTGTCGGTGAATTCTGAAGGTGACAATACCACAGAATATTTAAAAATGCTCCTCGATCCAATTTGTAAAAATCATGGTATTAAGTTATCCGTGTTGGGAAGAGGCTTATCAACAGGAACGGAACTAGAATATTCAGATAGTGACACCATAAAAAACGCTTTGAAAAACCGAGAGTAGTAACTTTAAAATCCGCTCATCGCGGATTTTAGATTTTATTTTATTGACTCAATTTTAACCTGAGAGAAATGCTGCCTATGGCCTTTCTTATTTCGGTATCTAACTTTTGATTTATATTTCATGGTTGTAACAGTTCTATTTCTACCCTCCATAACGAGCGCACCAGTAACAACCGCGCCCTCAATAAAAGGCGCACCAACCGTGGTACTATCACCATCATCAACAAGCAAAACTTCCTTAAAGATAATTTTATCGCCCTTCAGAGGTCTCGCTGCGTCATATCCAGAAAGCTTCTCAACTTTGATGATATCACCAGCCTTAACTATATATTGCTTGCCCCCAGTTTGTATTACTGCGAATTCCATAAGTCCAATTATACTACTAAAAACAGCCTAAAAATGCAAGTCTTCAGTCTATCTCAGGTCTTTCAATGGCCACGGGATCGAAGCCGAGTGCTTTGTCAGATTCGGTAATATGCATTATGTCTTTGTCAATCTTTTTAAATTCTTTTGACGAATCAGTATATTGATTAACGACAGTTGCGATAGACTTGCCAAGTTTATCGTGTTTTTCCATATAAGTCTTCAAGTGTAAAGTCAGTTCACCTACTCTCTTTACGATATCTTTGGCCTGTTCTTCAATCTGCATAGCCTTTAAACCTTGCAGCACCGTCTGAAGATAAGCCAGGAAAGAGGTTGGTGAAACTATAATTACTTTATATTTTGATGCAGCTCTGTGGATTAAACTCTCAGTGTCCTCCTTTAGTGCACCTATCTTATTGATTAAAAGATCATAATAGATGGCCTCGTGCGGGATAAACATAAAGGCGAAATCCATTGTCCCTTTAACTGGTTGAATATATTTCGAGGTCTCAAGAATCCGATTTTTTAGATCATTTACAAATAGCTTCTCGAGTTTTTCTTTTTCCACTTGATCTTTCTCCTCGACTATTCGATTATAATTCTCGAGTGAAAACTTAGAGTCCACCGGAATAATCTTATCTTTTACAAATACAACTGCGTCAGGAATCAAATCTTTACCCGCATCGTCAATTCCAAGCTTATACTGCATCTCGTAACTACCGGGCGGTAAAACGTTTTTCAGTAATGTCTCTAAATAGTACTCTCCCAAAATACCTCTCTGCTTGGGGTTCTTTAAAATATCTTGTAGGGATTGAAGCTGATCAGTAAAGCCTACCACTTGCTTCGTTGATTCATCTAGCCTGGTTAACTTTTCAGTTAATTCGTTAGAGATTTTGTATGAATCACTTAGTTGCGCGCGCATTGACTGGTGAACGTTATTCACCGATTCACTCATGTGACGCTCAGACTCAGCAAGTCGAAAGTCTAAAGTTTTAGAAAGATTATTCAACTGGCTTTGTATAAGTAAAAGTGAGCTACCACCACTGTCACTTGGCTTTACAAAGTTACGAATAAGTAAAAAAGTGACAATCGAACTCGCAACAACTCCAATTAAAACATATACAATAGTCATAACATAAAATAAGAAATAAAAAATAGAACATAAAGTAAAATTAACAGGAGCCCTTCATTTCTAGAAATTTTGGAGCCTGAATAGGAAAAAATAGATAAAAAGAAAAAGGCGATAAACGTAAAGAAAGAGTTAATAAGAAAAGTACTGTTTGAAATAGTAGTCTGGGCTGTAGACAATATTGATAAGACTCCTGGAATTACTGTTGAATTAAAAACAACTGAACCAAGAATATTACCCATGGCCAACGCTGGATGGTTAAGTATGGCACTCCTAATTCCAAAAAGTAGTTCAGGTAAAGTCGTCACAAGCCCAAGAAATATGGTACTAAAAAATAAAGTGTTCAAAGACAAATAATCTGCAAAACTACTACCAAAAAAAACTATGAACAGTGCAGAGAAAGATAAGAGTGCTAACCCAATAATCAGATTCTTGACATTAGAAAATAGATCACTAAAAAAATGTACACCGTAGGGCAAATGTCTTGCTGGCTTTTCAAAAAGCTCTGCCTCAGAGACAAATACGTAGACATACGCAAGAAAAATTAAACATAGAACGACCCCGTCTAAACGGTTAATACCGCCACCAAAAACTAGTACGGATGGTAACAAGGCAAGAACGAAAGAAACCCAAAAGATCTTTTTGGGAATCTTATTACCAATATCAATTCCCCCAGCCAAGAAGGCGACAATTCCTAAAACAAGAGTTATATTCGCTAGGTTGGCACCAATCACATTGCCGACCGAGACTGCTGGCGAATTAGTAATGAACGATGCGACACTGACAAATATTTCAGGTAGTGACGTGGCTGCTCCAACGAGGATGAAAGTTATTATATATTCGTTAATGCCAAGTACGCGAGTCACTCCAACGAATGCATTAGCAACAAGGCCACTTGCAACCCCAAGAGAAATAAAAGAAAGCAGAAATGTGAAGATGTAAAAATAAAGCATCATTTTGCAAATTATATCATCAATCTATCGCGGACTCAATTTTGAAGGTCTTTGTGTCGCAGTCGACCGACAACTTGACATAGTTGTAACTTAGAGGTAGCATATGCTTAGAAATTGACGCCACAGAACCTTTATAAAACAAAAAACAACGGATCTTAAGGAGGAACAAAGTGAACGATATCACTCACGTATTCCCAGGAACTTTTAGTCCACCGACCCTTGGGCATCTTGAAGTAGTTAAAAAGGCATCGAGACTTTGTGATAATCTCACAATCATCTGCTCTCGAAATCCAGACAAAACAGCATGGTTCACACCTGAAGAGTGTGTTGAACTTTGGAAGAGCTACGAACTCCCGGCAAATGTAAAGGTTGCCACGTTTAGCGACTTTACCAAAGCCAAACACGATATGTCTAAGATCGTCATGATCCGAGGGATCAGAGGTGAAAAAGATCTCGCCCACGAGAGCAGTGTCATTCTCTTAAATAAGAAGGACTATGGAATCGATAACTATCTCTTTATTCTGACCTCGTCGGAGTTTGAAAATGTTTCTTCATCGCTTGCGAGAAAACTAGCGGAAAACCTTGATTTTGAAGCACTGTCAAAGTTGGTCTCGCCAATGGTTCTCACAGCGCTTATCGAATCACATTGTGCAGTTCATGAGGAAAATCCACGACATGGAAGAGTCACTCAAGATTGCAGCAGAAAATAAACTACAAATAATCTCCATTGAGACAGATGGCCCAATCGAAAAACTTAACGATAAGGCAGCTAATTTCAATAAGAAGATCAATGAGGAGGACTTCGTATGGAAGACCTGTTTGCTCGAATAGTTCTAGGACACTTGGTTGGTGATTACTTACTTCAAAACAAGTACATGGCAATTCATAAGACTGATCAAACGAATGAGGGTGCGAACATATGTCTGCTACACTGTGCTATCTACACGGCAGCAGTCTGTCTTTTTCTTTGGACGCTCAATCCACTAGTCGTCACAATTGTATTCTTGAGCCACTGGCCGATTGATCGTACTGCGTTCGCATACTTTTGGCTCAAGCTCATTAAGGGACGAGATATTCTGTATGAATTCAAGTCGACAATTACCGAAAATGAGTACCGCGAAATTGGACTTCCCTTCTCTTGTTTTGTATATGCAGTTGCCGACAACACAATGCACCTGGTTCTTATGTGGACCTTCTTGAGGCTAGTAATATAATCAAACCCCCATACGCGAAAAAGTATGGGGGGATTTTTGTGCAAAAGAAAACCCCAGGCCGCTGTGCGACCCGGGGGTATATGCGCTATTACTAGCGACTTTAATGATCTACTTCATGGCCTTGAGTGCGGCGTAATGCTTCTCAAGTTCAGTGATCCACTCCATTGGAATGGGCTTGCTCACTGCTGCATATCGCTTCATAGCGGCGAGAAGCTCGCTCACCCGGCTCTGCAGCGTGTTGTGGAGCCAAACACTCTCTTGTATTACACCAAGTGGTGGCTTAACATAGGGTTGCGAAGAACTACCGGAAGAATTACCTTTGAAAGGCATGACTATTTCTCCTTATCGCTTAGCGACAATTCCCAGTTGGTGTTTGTTTGAAAGAACAGTTTCTAATTCCGCTGCTAGTATAGCATGGTATACAAGACTTGTCAACTAGTACTAAAGATTCAACTTATCCCCTTTAACTTGACTTCTATCCTATTTGTGTATATCATACACTATATAACGTTGATTTGATCTTTGACACAAAGGAGACGGGTTATGGACAACACTAAAGAGTTCGATGTTTTGGTCGTTGGCGGTGGAGTTGTTGGTAGTGCGCTTTGTCACTTCCTCGAGAGATATACCAACATACCGAGTATCGGATTGATCGAAAAGGGCAAGGAGCTCGGTGAGGTTAACTCAAGTCCAGACAGTAATAGTCAGACGGTACACTTCGGTGACATTGAGACCAACTACGGTCTTGAAAAGGCCAAGAAGGTTAAAGAAGCCGGCGACATGATTGTTTCTTATCTTGATCGCTATGATTCAGACAGTAGGCTTCACAGAAAGACCTATAAACTTCTGCTTGGCGTCGGTGACGACGAAGTTGCGCTGCTCGAAAAGCGGTATGAAGATTTCAAGGCAACTTACCCAAAGCTTAAGAAACTCTATCGTGACGAGATCGCAAAACTTGAACCGAATATTGTGAAGAATAGAGACCCAAACGAAAAGATCATCGCACTTTACAGCGATGACGGATATGCGGTTGATTACAAAAAGTTGGCGGATTCATTTGTCGGAAACTTTCTTAATTCCAATAAGCGAACTGAACTTTTTCTCGAAACCAAAGTTAGCAAGATTTACAAGAAGAATGACTTAACGATTGCTGAGACCAATAATGGCACTTTCGCAGCAAGAGTTGTTGTAGTTACTTCTGGACCCTACAGTCTCTACTTCGCACACAAGATGGATATTGGTAAAGACCTTGCCATCCTACCTGTTGCTGGAAGTTTTTATAAGTCCAAGAATCTTCTGAACGGTAAAGTCTACACCGTTCAGATTGACGGTATCCCCTTTGCTGCCATTCATGGTGATCCAAATGTTAACGACCCGACAGAGACGCGCTTTGGCCCGACAGCAAAGATGCTCCCTCTCTTTGAAAGACACCGCTACAACACTTTCTTTGACTTCATTACTTCCGCGATTGTGAGCGTTAAAGGTATCTTTGCCTGTCTTAAGATCATCCTCCAAATGCACTTCTTTTGGTTTGCTATCGAGAATATCCTCTACGACTTTCCTATCATCGGCAAACTTCTTTTTATGAAGAACATTAGAAAGATCGTACCCTCGGCAAATTTGGGTGATGTATCGTACGGCAAAAATCTAGGTGGTGTACGACCCCAAGTCGTTGACTTGAATACTGGTAAAATTTTTCTCGGAGAGATCAAGCTCTTTGGAGAAAACATCATCTTCAATGTTACCCCGTCCCCCGGTGCAACCAACTGTCTTAAAAACGCGAGTGGGGACGTTGTAAAGGTTGTTGAGATGCTGGGCGAAGGATTTACTTTCAACAAGGAACTCTTTGAAAAGGAGTTCAAGTCGTAAATTGTAATTTTATGGGAGCCAGCAATGGCTCCTGTTTTTCTAAATGGATTGCTAATTAAATCTACAAATGATAGCTTAAGCACAGAATTAGAGGTTATTGACAGTTACAACAAAGGAGCAAACACATGAACAAGGTATACGGTAAGATTAAACTTTTCTTTGGTATCTTGTACATAACAGTCTGGGTGTTATACCACCACCTAGAAGCAAAAATTCTAGAATTCCTTGGAAGGATAGAAGACAAACTATTTCACACAAAGAGCCCTGTCGATGCATTGACACTCATAGATGAGTCAATCAAAAATGCTGCTGCCGACAAATGGAGTGCCTTAAGAAAAGTGCTCCCAACTGGAGACTTTAATCTTTACTTCAATATTGATCCGAATCTACCGAGAGGGTTAGTCGGCAGTAGAGGAAGAGGTTTTGATCTTGGAAATGGCTATAGGGCCTGGGCCTTTCTGCATAGTGGTGACAGTCAAACGTACGATTTTAATCTGGACATCTTTACTGGCCATTACGATTACAATTCGTGTGGTAGTGGAATAAGATCTTCTGGTGACGACAAAACAATCTACAGCCTAAAAGCAGACATCTATACACCTAAGGGATTTAAGAAGATTAAACACAAGCTGCTTTATAGACCAACTCACAATATAGTA
The DNA here is from genome assembly GCA_016201425.1 of Candidatus Vogelbacteria bacterium. The sequence continues at coordinate 11,048 of JACQCW010000034.1, forward strand.
ATGGCCGAATTTGACCAGGACGCACCGTGGCATGAAATCCTCAAAAATTCTAAATCGTAAACACAGCGGGGGTCAGCAATGGCCCCTTTTTTTATTATATAGTCATAAAAGTGTAGAAATTTTTGAAAATAATTCAATGTTGGACATAAAAACTATTTTGACCTTATTTACTTTTCTTCCATGCACCACCGATAAATATAATGCCGATGATGAAAGGGCCGATTATGTACTCGTCCTCGTGGTATAAAGTATGGGTTCCTGGTGGTCCCAAAAAATTTGGGTAGTTCCAAAAGAGCAAACCTAATAGGAGAGAAAGCAATATTAATCCAGAACCGACTAGCAAATACCCCAATCTACTTTTAATTGGCCCCGGAACCTCCGGCTCATTGTCATCACCATGTCGTTGCATTGCATAAGTATAGCACACACACCGCCACCTATTTCTAACATCCTAAACAAAAACAGGCCTAATTCCCAACATAGATTAGACAATTGGTCTGCTTAGTCTCATCGCTTCGCGGATGACCCTACAGGGAATCGAACCCTGCTTTGAGCCTTGAGAAGGCTCCGTCCTAGCCGATAGACGATAGGGCCAAATATAAAACTAGCTCAAATTTTAAATTAACGCATCCCCACTTTTTTCCTTACAGGAACGGTACACCTGTTCTGTTTTATGCTTCACCTTGCTCGCATAAAACTATCACAGGTCTTGCGCCTTGGGCCCCCACCAATCCCAAGGCTCACCTCTCGAAGGCTCCGTCCTAGCCGATAGACGATAGGGCCAAAATAACTTTCATATATTACTAGATATTGTCATAAATGTAAATTCTGATATAGTCTATTTCAAGAGGTACATTGACTTTATGTTTACAATGCTCATAACCAAAGGAGGTTGGTTTGCATTCGCGTAATCCACGTGATAAACGTTTTGGCCGGGGCAAAAAAACTCGCGACGGCCTGGCAAGCAACAAAAAGAGGCACCGACCGAAGCATCTTGTACTGGAAAATATTCGATTTAGAAACGAAAGTGACATAGCGGTCGGTAAACTTCTCCAAAAATTTGGCTATACTTTTAGATACGGTAGCGGTTTTGAAATAACAGGTAAACGACAACCACCAAAGTGTAGAAAGCTTGACGGCGTCCAATACTGCAACGAACTAGAACGAAGAGTTGCAAAACTTTTGAAGAATAATAATATCAAATTCGAATATTCTAAGAAATTTGCAACCATAAATAGATTTGGGCAGCCAAATACCCGCGAAGTTGACTTTTGGCTTAAGGAGCCAATTCAAGTATATTGGGAGGATAAACCGATTCAAGCCCTAGAGCTTAAAGGTGGTCATCTAGATGATGGCTGCTGGTATCAAAAGAAGGAATTGAAAGACGTCGGCGTCCAAACCTGGATCGTCTTGCCCGAATATGTTGAGTTTTGGGAGCGACACGGATTTCTACGTAAAGATGATTTACGTACTCGTAATAATACAAAATGAGCGATAGCATCCCTGTTCTGACGTAAGCCAGGACGGGGTATTTTTTTTATGATATTATTCGTCAATGCACAATATTTTAGAAATATTAAAAATACTTTTACACCTCGACACATATTTAATTACATTTACAAACAACTACGGTGGCTTGGTTTATTCGCTTCTATTTATAGTAATATTTTGTGAAACTGGACTAGTTATAAGCCCTTTTTTACCAGGAGACTCACTACTATTCGCCGCTGGAGCTATCGCTGCATCGAGTGGATCTTTAAACATTGAGTTTCTCTTTATGACAATAGCTACTGCAGCAATACTCGGTGACTCTCTCAACTATTCAATTGGAAAAGTAACCGGTACAAAGATATTTTTAAACACGGAGTCTCGGGTCTTTAAAAAAGAATACTTAACAAAAACAGAGAATTTTTATGAACACCATGGGAACAAAGCCATTCTACTAGGGAGATTTTTTCCCATTATTCGAACATTTGTACCGTTCGTCGCCGGCATTGGAAAAATGAATTATGGTAAATTTTTGTTTTATAATATACTAGGCGGAATAATTTGGACTATTATTTTTCTTCTAGGAGGATATACGTTTGGTAATATTCAATTTGTGAAAAACAATTTCACTATAGTAATATTTAGTATTATTTTTCTTTCGTTTCTACCAGGAATCTATCACTTAATTAGAAGTTGGTACAAACAAAAAAACCAGATCCTTTAATTGTTCTGATTTTTTGTTTTTTGATTATCGCTTACTCCACTGCGGAGCTTTCCTCGCCTTTTTTAGTCCAAACTTTCGCCTCTCTTTTGATCGAGGGTCTCTTTTTAAAAGCTTCGCCTTTTTTAACGTCTTTCTAAGCTCTTTATCGAAAACTATAAGGGCCCTAGAGATGCCGTGACTTACGGCTTCGGCCTGTGAGTGAATACCACCTCCATTAGCCACTACTGTTACGTCAAATTTAGACTTAACATCTCCAGCTGTTTCAAACGGTATAGCAACAATATTTCTAAGCTCAGTGGTTGGGAAATAAACCTTAACATCCTTTGAGTTCACAATAACAGAATTTTTAGTACTGTCGGTTGGAGTTAACCTTACTCTAGCTGTTGAAGTTTTTCTACGTCCCACGGCCTCGAAATATTTTAATTTTATTTGCTTTTCTTTCATATATAGATAAATTATTCGGTGATATTCAAATTTTTCAACATTGGTTTTCGTAATCTATTTTTTGGTAACATGCCATAGACCGCACTTTCAAATAATGCCTTGAATCCCTTTTTGGCAATAACTTTTTCCATGGATTCACCCTTTCGGCCACCAGGATAGCCAGAAAACCTAAAATAATACTTCTGAATTAATTTATTTTCAGGAACTCGTGCTTTAGAGGCATTTTCAATAATAACCTTAACCTGGGGTGCAATATTTCTTGAAAACTGGGCCTTATTCTTACCCATCAAAATTGAGGCGGCCTCTGAAGCAACCCTTCCAATCGTCCTATTTTTCGCATCAATAGTGTATTCCATAGTGATTTCTTATTATTATACAAATTCAATTAGTGCCATCTCGCTTGCGTCACCTTTCCTCTGGCCCATCTTAACAATTCGGGTGTATCCACCTTTTCGTTCCAGATACTTCTTAGAAATATCATCTACAAGTTTTTTTACAACAACAGGATTACCCAACCTTGAAACCAGTGCCCGCCGAGAAGCCAAAGCTCCATCACGACCCTTAGTCACGAGTTTCTCAATAAAAGGCCTAAGCTCCTTTGCCTTCGCTTCTGTGGTTAAAATCTTACCTCGAACAATTAAGTTTTCGGCGAGGGAACGAAGCAATGATCTTCTTTGGTCTGTTTGTCTACCGAACTTTCTGTTTACATTATGATGTCTCATGAGAATGTAGATAATTAATTATTTTAGAGTTATACCGTGATTTCCAAGCTCCTTACGAATTTCTGCAATACCCTTATCTCCCAATCCGTCGATATTTCTAAGATCTTCCTCTCGTTTTCTTGCCAAGCCACCTATCGTTCTAATACTAGCTTCCGATAAAGCGCGCAGGGTTCTAGCCGAAAAACCAACATCTTCAATTCTCATCTTCAGAACATCTTCTTGTTTTTCTGAGGACTCATCAATACTTACCGCCTGCTCACTTTCGGTGCCCAAGTTATCCTCAATAATAACTGATGCTGGAATAGGTTCTTCCTCAACAAAACCGACCACAGCCTTAAGCTGCATAATCATTGTATAAATTGAAGTTTCAAGAGCCTCTCTGGCTCCCAAAGTACCGTCAGTTTCTATCACAATCCTTAGTCTATTATAATCTGTACGGTCCCCGACTCGCATATTTTCAACCTCGTAATTAACTCTTCTGATTGGAGTAAAAATAGCATCCACAGAAATTGTCCCAATATCAACCTTGTCCTTATGATGAGCTTCTTTAGAAACAAAACCTAATCCCTTCTCAACAACAAACTCAATATCTAATTTTGAAGACTTTTCTGTAAGAGTCGCTATTGGTAAATCTTTGTTTAATACAATAATGCCTGCCCCAGTTTCAATATCTCCTGCAGTTATTTTTTTTGCACCACTAGCACTTAAGTAGGCTTTCTGTGGCTCGTCCCCATCAAGCTTGAACCTAACTTTCTTAAGATTTAAAAGCATTGTAATAACGTCTTCCTTGACACCGTCTAAGGAAGAAAATTCATGATCCACACCAGCAATCTTTACAGAGGTTATTGCAGCCCCTGGAATAGACGACAAAATAATTCTCCTTAGAGAATTTCCTAACGTGTGACCATATCCAGGATATAGCCCATCTATCTCATAAACACCCTTGAAATCCTCCTCGGACACAATCCTGGGCTTAGATGGGAGAACGATATTATAATTTGGCATAGTTTTATAAAAAATTTATATATTCAAGTAAGTATTATATACTATTTGTTGAATTCTTGCAAGCCCTATAGTCCAAAACTATGTTCGACTATAAAATTCCATAACTGAATTCAAATTAAGGGTAGATCCTTGCTCTAAACTACCCGGTAACGAAACAATCTCCACCTCAAGTTTCTCATGATCTAAATTAAGCCACTTTGGCATTTTGAAGTTCTTTAACTTATCTACCAGATCTTTAAATACATTTCGCGACTTACTTCCTTCACGGATTGAAATTTTGTTACCAACACTAACCTGATATGATGGAATCGTCACCTTGCTTCCGTTTACCAAAATATGGCCATGTGAGACTAATTGTCTTGCCGCAGCACGAGATATTGCAAATCCAGACCTATACAAAACATTATCGAGTCGTCGCTCAAGCAGTTTGTAAAGTAGATCAGCAGAGTTAACACCTTTAGTTTTTTCAGCCTTTTCAACGTAATTTGAAAACTGCCTCTCCCTTATGAGGTATGTAAACCTAGCCTTTTGCTTATCTAACAATTGGCTTGCGTATTCAGACCTAGCTCTTGGCGCGCGCTTCTTTAAACCACCCCTTTTCTTAGCGGCCATCGCTCGAATAAAAACTGGCGACTGACACTTATTGAAAATGCCATCTCCCAATCTTCTACAAACTTTATATTTTCGTTTAACCAGCATGATTTAATTTATTTATTGCAATTTATACTCTTCTCGGTTTTTTAGACTTTGGACCATTGTGAGGAATTGGGGTTTCATCCCTGATGCCGATAATATTAATCCCCTTGGAAGAAAAAGCTCGAATTGATGACTCGCGTCCAGACCCCACGCCCTTAACAACCACATTGGCGTCCTTGACTCCTATCTGTTGTGCCTTGTCTCCTATTAATTCTCCGACCTTAGCAGCTGCAAAGGGTGTACCCTTCTTAGCTCCACTAAAACCCAGAGCTCCACTAGATGACGCCGCGATAGCATTACCCTGACTATCTGTAAACAGTAACTTAGTGTTATTGTAAGTTGCTTGAACGTAAAGAGTCCCAGTAGAAATTCTATTTTTTGCGCTTTTAACCACCGGCTTAGAAGCTTCTGCAACTACCGCGCCCTTTTCTGACTTATCTACAATTGTTTTCTTACCCATTTTTATTAATTTTATTCTAAGTCTGTTTACAAATTTTTTACTTCTTTTCAACCTTCTTTCTTCCCGAACCCATAGTCTTTCGAACATTTCCTCTCCTTGTTCTAGAATTTGTCTTAGTCCTCTGGCCACGCGACGGCAGACTCTTGGCATGTCGAGAACCCCTATAAGACTTAATATCTTTCAGTCTCTTAATATTTCCCGCAACAATTCTTTTTAATTCTCCCTCAATCTTTTCTGACTCAACCCTCTTTCTCAAGATATTCTCTTGCTCTGGGGTTAATTCAGATGCTTTGGCCCCATACGGAATAGATAGCTCATCTAAAATTTTTTGGGACAAACTTCTTCCAATACCATAGACGGCAGTTAAGGCCGTCTCAAGCCTCTTATTATATGCAACTGTGATTCCTGAAATTCTCATTTGACTTTTAAATATGTGTTTCTAAAATATTAACATTAGCCCTGTCTCTGCTTATGCTTGGGCTTTTCGCACACTACATAAAGACAGCCTTTGCGTCGGACCATTTTACACTTTGCACATAATTTCTTTAACGCCGACCTAACTTTCATTTATAAATCTTAAATCTAATATCTTCTAATAACTCTACCGCGTTCCCCATATTGATCTAACTTAACCCTGACTCTGTCCCCAATCAAAACCTTGATTCTATTCATTCTCATCTTACCTGCAAGGTATGCCAGCAGGATTTTACCCCCACCAACATCTACTCGAAACATCATATTTGGAAGAGCCTCAACGACTAATCCATCAACCTCCGCTTCTACCAACTGATCTTTTGGAGAACTATTTTCCATACTTAAATTGTTCGGACATAATAGCAGATTGATATATCCAAAGTCAAGCTTTAATAATAATTTGATTAAAAACCCTTATCAATTGTAATTCTGGCGACATCACTAGGAAAATAAAGCGCCCATGAAGGATTGAACGTAGCTTCAGCTTTCTCAATGGTTGGAAAATCTTTGAACACGTCTTGATACTTTGATTTCTGGATTCCAATTAATTTACTCTTAAGGAGATTCTCATCGAAATCTCCTACGGCCGATACTTGACCTGTTATATTTGCAGTGACGACCTGCTTCCCGTCTAACACAGTCTTTTCCTTGTTGATAATTTTAAATGACAACTTGTCTAATCCAAAATAGACAACCTCACTGCTTTTATTTTGATTCGACATTTTACTTGAAGTAAGATAACTGCCGAGATCTTTCAAATTGATAATCATCGAGCCAAGAGTCCCTGTCATTTTTAAACCGGGCTGGCCGTCTGTGACATCCGACAGCGCAGCACCCCCTATTACATTGTCTGTAAAAGTGAAGAACATCGCGTCATTATACAGGACAAAATCTTTAGGCACCTGTAATAGCGCCCTCTGTGTCAACTTCTCCGTAATAAGCCCTTTTAGTACACCTCTGGCTTTTTCGATATCTGCTTTTGATGCAATTCTGATTTGACCAGAGTAACCGCCGCTTATTTCTCGACTTGAACTAGCGCGAATTAGATTATACTTAGGTCCATTCTTAAGACCGGGAACAGTGAAGTTCGAAGGTGGGATATTATATAATGGGCCTGGTAATGCTGAGTGGATAGTTACCGCCACGGAACCAGCGGCTGGTATCGTCACCGATTTATCAATTTTATAAATCTTACCGTCTGTCGTCTCCAGACGCGTACCCACTATCAACTTTTGAGATGTTTTACCTGAATTATAAAGCGTCACAGTGCCTGCGGCATTCTTTTGAGTAATACCCGATCCGGTTGTTGCAACCTTAACCGACTCGGTGTCGTCAAACTTCATTACATCGTACTTAACACTGTTATTTACCCCGTCCTGACTTAAACTTACTGTATCATCAAGATCAATAACCCTTCTGTTAGTCTGGATCTTTAAGGCAACCCGGGAAAAAGATGAGGAGTAAAGCAAAAACACCGCAAGAACAATCACAACACCCAGCATAATCAAACTAACAGAGACCAAAAATCTACGGCCGACACCCTTCTTAGCCTTACGCCCTGCCCCACCCTCATCACCCTCACAGCCGTTATCTCCACATACAGACCCCACCGCGCGAGTAATAATATCTTGAATGATTTTTTTGCTCATAGATTAATTATAACTTAAAATTCAAATTATAAAAGATCTTATTTGAAAACAGCGCGCCCATAGTTAAAAAAACGTCGCTTACCACGTTATTGCCATGAAGATAGAAACGCTCAAAGTCCTTATTGATGATTGTTTTGATATCAGGACTTTTGTTAAGCAATAATTTCCCAGATAAATCGGTTGATGCTAGCATTGTTTGAAACAAAGCAGCGACATCAGCGTCAGAAAGTATGTAAAATATGTCTGGCAATCTTTTGTTAGAAGCGAGCTTGTCAATGGCAAATTTTAATTTATTACTCCATTCCCTACCAAAGTCATCAAACACCGGTCTTAAAAGTTCTTTAAAGCGTTCATTCATACCGCCTTCACTATATATATTCAAAACAGAATCAGCTAACAGTCTTTCATCACCAAAACGCTTGGTAACTTGCCTAATCAAGTTATTTTTGCCAGATGAAAATGAGCTAGAAGATTCCAAAATCCCATCTTTAACAAGTGAAATATCGGTAACTTCACCACCTATATCTATAAATACAAAGTCTTTATTCTCCTTAAAGAGATCTCGATAAACGGAGAAGCTAGAAAACAAGAAGGAGTGAGTCTCCAAATTTGCATGATGAAAGCAATCTGCAATTGTATGTCGAATGGCTATATCAATACTCTCGCTAACCAAAGTAAAAAAGACCGCAAGCTCAAGCTCTTTTACACTTCGACTGTCTATGTCGTCAACGTTATATCCATTTAACTTTACTGACATTAACTTATTATCAACTACAACTGATCTCTCTTTGTATTTGGTTGCATTTTCTGATTTAAAGAGAACTAATTCACCGTTAATCATGCTATCAATAAGTGATCGATTTATGCGGCGTGGAGTGTCAAATTGTAATTTGACAATCCGCGTTTGTGATATCAATAAATGTGAAGACAAATAACAATCTATTTTGTCAGGATTTGGATTGCCATCCCTTTGATATTGCAAAACTAACGCCCGCAAAGACTTAAGAGTTAGATACAACAATCGTCCGGCGGACGGCACTTTTTGGAAAGGAATATCTTGTCTAATAGAATATTTTATGGTCGGGGCAGACCCCTTTTTTAGAAACACTAACGCAAGACCTGCGCTTCCGCTGCCAATATCAACGACTAAAACATGCATGAGAGAATTATACCTTATTTGTAAATAAGAATTTTGCCGGATGTGGAAAAACCCTATATCAAACAACAGCGGCTTTTATGCGTCTAACGCCCGCCGCGACAGCCTCTTCTTTAAGGATCTTGAAAGTCCCCACAATTTCGCTTGTATTATTGACGTGTGGTCCGCCACAAAACTCGATCGAGAATGCCTCACTAATCTTGGGATTATCCGGCGTAGCCTCTTTGGGCCCTACTGAATAAACCGTAACCATCTCAGGATAATTCGCATTAAATTCGTGCTCAGCCCCAAGACCCTCCGCCTCTTCTTTTTTCATCACAGTTCTAGAAACCGGCAAATGTGCCCTAATTTGTTCGTTAACAATCTCTTCCACTTTTTTCTTTTCTTCATCAGTCATCTTTCGTGGACTTGCGAAATCGATACGCAACCGCTCCGCTGTAATGTTTGACCCACGCTGATGAACCTCTGTACCCAACACCATTTGTAGTGCCTTCAATAAAATATGATGGGTTGTATGGTACCTAATCGTCTGCTCCCTGTGATCTGCTAAGCCACCTTTAAACTTTTGCTCTGACCTAGAACGCGACAACGCCTGGTGCTCTTTCATTGCCTTTTCGTACTCGACCAAATCAACAGTCATTCCTCTTTCGTTAGCCAACTCCTGTGTCACTTCCAGAGGAAAACCATAAGTAGTAAAAAGAATAAAAGCATCCTGACCATTTATAAAGTCCCCAGTTAGTTCATTAAAATGTTTCAGTCCTCTTTCTAGAGTCAGTCGAAATCTTTCCTCTTCGGACGCAATCTCCTCTCTAATCTGTTCTCTTTTCTTATAGACCAATGGGTATGAATCTTCATAAAACTCCAAAAGTGGACCAACAAGCTCTGACAATCCGCCACTTTGAATTCCCAATTTGTCCCAAAATCTTACCGCCCTTCGGATCAAACGTCTCGTGAAGTATCCCTGATCTGTGTTGGATGGATTTACTCCGTCGGCGATGAGAAATGAGGCCGCTCGAATATGATCAGCGATAACCCTAAACGAAGCTGTATAATTTTGATCCTGATATGACTTACCCGAAAGTCTTTCGAGCCTATCTATGAGTTGTTTGAAAATATCAATCTGAAATATATCTGGGGTATTTATCGATGCAGCGATTATTCTCTCTAATCCTCCACCAAAATCAACATTTCTTTGTGGAAGCTTAGAGAAAGCGCCGTCAGCATTTTTCTTGTACTCCATGAACACATTGTTCCCTATTTCAATAAACTGCCCGCAATCACAATTAGGGTGACAATTTTTTCCGTATCTAGCGTCGTGTAGAACATCAGTAAATCTATAAAACATTTCTGTGTCTGGGCCACCAGGTTCACCTACTGGCATTTTGTCAGGAACACCAGCCCTGCTCCACCAATTCTTACTTACATCGTAATAAAAAATTCTGCCATCTTGCATGCCGACTTCGTAACCGTTCTTCTCACTTCCAACGTCTACCTCCTTAGCATCAACGCCGGCCACCCCAAAGAGACCTCGCCATATTGACGCGGTCTCGGTATCTTTTGGAATACTGTTTTTATCATCACCAATGAAAGCTGTAACGTATAATTTCTTCGGGTCAATTCCAATTTCTTTAGTTAAGAACTCAAACATCCACGGTATCTGTTCTTTTTTAAAATAATCACCAAGCGACCAGTTGCCTAGCATTTCGAAAAAAGTTGTGTGACGATTGTCACCAACCTCATCGATATCAACTGTGCGAAAGGATTTTTGCGAGTCGGCAATTCTCATACCGAGCGGATGCTTCTGTCCCAACAGATATGGAATCATCGGTTGCATACCCGAACCAGTAAAAAGCGTCGTTGGATCATTCTCGGGAATAATCGGTGCAGATGGAATAATCGCGTGCCCACGCTCCTTAAAAAACTCCAGATATTTTTGTCTAACTTCTTTTGATGTCATCTAAGTAGATTATATCAACTCAATAAATTCTGCCACATCTAAATTAGCCTGAATTAAAATTGTTTTCAGTACCCTCATTACAACAACAGAAGGAATCCGAGGAATCTTCGGCATAAAATTTACACTCTAACTGAAATAAAATCTTTTCTTATGTTTCCGGAAAAATCATTTAGACCATCCTTAATGATTGATTCTAAATAACACTTAATAGCATCTTTAACCATTTCTTTTGCCTCTTTTAAATTAAACCCCTCTGTCACTAATCCCGGCAAAGCTGGTACTGTAACTGTGTACCCATCACCATTTGGATCAAAAACTACCTCATATTCAAATATTTTTTCTTTTCTAACTTTCATATTCAAAGTCTAGCAAATATATATTTTTACATCAATACTACTCTTTCTCATCATCCTCTTTATTTATAATGTTATTTTTTCTTTTACTAAACCTAGCATCAACCATGCGATTAATTTCAGAATCCGACGGTGTAGGTTTATCGGCATACTCCTCCATAATACCCGCCCGAATCCATCGTCTCTTAATCAATTCATTATCTCTTTCAATCTCCGCCTTTGTCCTAACATCTTTTTGCTTTCCCATTACCTCGTCAACTATTCGATCAATCTCCTCAGCCGTTGGTTTCAAAGATCCAATCATACCGAGCGTATCTTTCCTAATCTGATCCTTTCTCTCAGCCAACTTCTTGACCTTTTCTACAGCTGTTTCCATTCTAACTTTCTCCCCGACTCTTTCAAAATTCTTTTCTCTTTCTAAATCTTTTTGTATTTCCGCCTTAACTGCATCAAAACTGTAAAATCTAAATTCTTTATTACTGTGCATTATAATTATACCGCGTGGGTGAACCCACCATTTTTCAACGGCATAATTTGTTTTAGTTTTTATTGGATATTTACCATCCAAATAGATCTCGCTTACGCTACTTCCATGACCCCTATATCTTTTTTCAACAGCAAAGTCAAAATCTCTGGAGACTACCGCCTCTGCCCGATCAATATCATAATCACCATAAACCTGTTCACCATTTATATAGATACCAGCAGCCTCTGCATACTCATCTCCAACCCCAGCCATGCGTCTATACTCTACCACACCTCTCTTACTTAAACCGACAAACTGATTTAGCTGTTTCTCATCGACTGGTTTTCTGGCAACTATTTTACCATTTAAATGTATGTTTCTTTCTACGTCCACCCACATGAGACCAGATGGTGTAGATTCAATACCGAGCGCCCCGCGGGATGAACCTAAGGGTGATTCAATAAGGTCTCTACCGTTTAATAGCATGTTACCGCTCTGATCCTTTATGACAATGCCTAGTGGATGCGGCCACCAGTATCCAAGACCATCTGCCCCGTCAATAGACTTACGTTCATCATTAATAAAATATCTATAACTCTGGTCGTTGTTGTTTGTTGTAAAACTACCCGGCCACATAAAACCATCTGAATATACTTTTATGGAATTTACGTTTGGTACGTCTCCTGATTTTACGACTTGTCCGTTTTCCCACTTCTTACCCAAACACTTCTCCACGATTTCAGCCACGCGCTTTTGAAAACTTTCGCTTCCAATCTTAAGCTCAATTAATCCGCTCAACACGGCACTAATCCTTCCGTCACTTTCTTTTATAGTTGGAATACTCAAAAGTCCTAGGCCGGTTAATGCACTATAAATTACCCGCACCCGAAATGCTTCCTCCAGATCTTTGTTGCTCTTCGCATCAAATTCAAATTTAGGATCTTTCTCATCAATCTCACCCAAATGTGTTTGGACTTCCAAAAAAATAGATGTATCCGCGAGCTCAAGCACTCTTTCTTTATTTGCTTCAATAAAACCTACAACTTTTTTCTCAAGAAACTTTTCCTTAGCTTCGACAAG
>JACQCW010000035.1 GCA_016201425.1 Candidatus Vogelbacteria bacterium
CGGGTCAGTGAGCTAGTGCTCTTGCCGGACTCTTGATAACTCGGTGTCTCAAAGAACTCTGAACCTATTTTAGTTTATTTTTTTTCTTTCCGCAATTGTTAACTATTCTTTTCGTATTCAATAATTCTTTCTGCAAGCTTCTCCCACTTAGACAGTGGCTCGACAGTCAAAAGATTTATCGTGTCTTGTCTAGACAATTTAACCTTTTCGGTTAGTTTGTCAAACGCACGGCACCCACTGGCAACTACTTTCCAATATTCGTCTTCAAATACTTTTCGAAGCAATTCATCTGTTAGGGCGCTCTGAAAGATCGGCTTCCAGGATTGTGATGTTTCCTTTAAGTAAGGAATATAGTTCGCTGCATAGTCATAGATGCCACCATCTTTTGTTTGTTGGGTCAGGTCTTCGTATGTTTGTTTACCAGATTGGCCAGTTTTCATATAAGCTAAAATTTCGTGCTTGGCTAACCTTTCCATACTGTTTTTTCTAAATATTGTTAGATAGTTTTCTACCATTTCATTGGCCTTTTTTTTATCACTCACATCTTCCTGACCCATAAAATCAGTTTCACGCTCCTTATCCTCGAAGAGGTTTTTGATTGCATGCTGCTCCTCGTGTTCAAAAGCCTCCTCCCGATCCTTTTCCTTTATAACACGCAGATTATTTTCGATGATGAGGGTACCAGTGAGTTCTGGTTGTCTCGCATTGCGCAAAAATTTCCCGCCCACTTTTTCGGCATGAAGCAGTTCAACGGGGCTTGGGGGTTCATCGTTCGAGGGGTCGTCCCTAAAGGCTAAGCCAAAATCTCGTACATCACTACAGCGAATATAAATTACAATTGGACCAGTTTTGACCTCTATTTTGCCTTGCGGCTCCTGGTTAAATAAATAATTGAATAGATCTGAGTCATTAGAAAACTTTTGACGAGTCGTCTTAACAGCTTTGTGCAGAGAGATATACTGTTCAATTATTGTTAAGACTTTGGCTTGGTCTGCGACCGGCATATTGTTAGTACCCAAATGTTTATATGCGATAGACCAAAGGTCGTCTTTTGATATGTCGGGTTTTTGTCTTATCGCCTCGATCATTTCTGTTTGCATTGCGGCCATCGCCAGTTTTTGCTCAATAAGCGTTTTCATGTCTTCTACCGCAGTAAATGTTTCTGGTTTCATATGGCAATGATATAATAATGCCATGGAAAATCAAATTGAATCGATTAAGAAATACGTGAGGGCGGCGAACTATTTATCGGCGGCGCAGATTTATCTACAAGATAATTTTCAGTTAGGTAGAAAGCTGGAGTTCGATGATATTAAGCCGAGACTTTTGGGTCATTGGGGTACCTGCCCTGGTATAAACTTTGTTTACGCGAACCTAAACAATTTAATCAAAAATCATAATCAGGAGATGATCTTTGTGCTTGGTCCTGGGCACGGCTTTCCGGCAATCCAGGCCAACCTCTTTCTTGAAGGCACCTTACAAAAATACTATCCAGAAGCTACACGTACGAAAGCGGGGTTGAGATATATTATGAAAAATTTTAGTTGGCCTTACGGATTCCCGAGTCACTCCAATCCAGGTGCTCCGGGCGTGATATTAGAGGGAGGGGAGCTGGGCTACTCTCTTTCTACTTCATACGGAGCAATACTCGATAATCCTAATCTGATCGCCACGTGTCTAATTGGTGATGGTGAGGCGGAGACTGGTCCAACAGCAACAGCCTGGCACTTGAATAAATTTATCAATCCTAAAACTTGCGGAGCTGTCCTGCCAATACTCCACCTGAACGGTTACAAGATTTCTGGGCCAACAATTTTTGGCCGCATGAGCAATAAGGAGTTAAAAAGCTTGTTTTTGGGTTACGGCTATGAGCCACATATTGTGGATGGTAATGATATTTATGAGAAGATGGCGATAGTTTTGGAGCGTGCATACCAGTCAATTAAAAGTATTCAGGACGAGGCAAGAAGGAGTGACAGAGAGATCGTAGCTCCAAAGTTCCCGATGATAATTTTGAGGACACCAAAAGGTTGGACAGGAATTAAAAAATTAAAGGGTCAAAAGATTGAAGGCAATTGCCTCTCGCACCAAGTTGTCGGCACAAATGCCAAAACAGACAAAGTTGAACTTAATGCGGTAAATAAGTGGTTGGCGTCTTATAAATTCTCGGAACTATTTTCTAAAGATTTGGGGTTTACTGATGAGATAAAGAAATTGGTACCAGATGAGAATTATAGGATGGGTGATAGTAAGCATACAATGGGCGGGAGCAAAATTGTTCAAGAACTCACTTTACCTTCTGCAGAGCAGTTTGCCGAGGACGCGACGGTGCCGGGTACGATTGGTTCGAGCAGCATGAGACGGGCGGGGGAGTATCTGAATGAAGTATTTAAGTTAAATGTCTTCAACAATAATTTTCGTTTGATGTCGCCAGATGAAACATATTCGAACAAGCTCGATAAAGTTTTTGAATCGACATCGCGCGCGTTCATGTGGCCAATTAAGGAGTGGGACAAAGATCTTAAGCAGGGCGGACGGGTGATGGAGATGCTTTCTGAGCACTCGCTTCAAGGTTTGGTGCAGGGATATGTTTTGACTGGCAGACACGCGGTATTCGCTTCGTACGAGGCGTTTATTCAGGTGGCGTCGAGTATGGTTGATCAGTATTCCAAATTTTTGAAAGTTGCGCGCGAGATTCCTTGGCGTGGGGCGATACCATCTTTGAACTATATTTTGACCTCTTCTGGGTGGAGACAGGAACATAATGGATTTTCACATCAGAACCCGGGTTTTATTGGAAACATTTTGTCGAAGCATGGTTGTTTCATTCACGTATATTTCCCAGCGGACGGCAACAGTACGTTGGTTGTTTTGAAAAAGTGTTTATCATCGAAAAATGAAATAAACATAATTGTGGCCGGCAAGACTGTTGAACCTCGTTGGTTGACGCCAGAGGCTGCGGTCGAGGAGCTTGAGTTCGGATTAGGAATTTGGGATTTCGCCTCCGACAAAGATCCGGATATTGTATTCTCAGCCGCGAGCGACTATCTTACTAAGGAGGCGCTGGCGGCTGTCGATCTATTAAAGTCCGAAGCCCCGGAGATTCGGACGCGATTTGTTAATATCCTAGAATTAAACTCTTTAGGTGTTGGTAATGCTGAGTGCAGAGTGCCGATAGTCTTCGAGGATTATTTTACAAATGATAAGCCGGTTATTTTTAACTTTCATGGATATCCAGAGACTTTGAAGCAGGCGCTTTTCGATAAATGCGATGGCAAGAGAAATTTTTTTGTTCATGGATACATTGAAAACGGTTCAACAACCACGCCGTTCGATATGCATGTGCGGAATCAGACAAGTCGTTACCACCTACTTATGGAGGCAGTTAAGGAGCTGGCACGATTGGGGAAGATGTCTAAGGAAAAATCGGAGAAGATCGTAAAAAAGTATGAGAATAAACTGATCGCGCACGGCAAATTTATTCGGGAGCACGGTGTTGACCCGGATGAGATAGAAAATTGGACATGGCCCAAGAAATAATATGAGTAAAGTTCTAATTGTAAACACTGGTAGTGATTCGCATAAGTATGCCATTTACGAAGATGGTCAAGAGTTCGCACGTGCCCACTTCGAAAAGAGCGATGACGGATTCGTGGCGACTGTTTTTGCGAGCGGACTCAAAAAACAGATACTGCTTACGGCAGAGCAATATTCCGAGTCGTTTAAGCACTTCTTATTTTTACTGAAATCAGAAAATATTATCACTAACTTAGGTGAGGTTGGAGTTATTGGTTGTCGCGTTGTTGCGCCAGGAGAGTTTTTTTGGACGCACAGTGATATTGATGACGATTATCTATCAAGATTAAGATCAGTGGAGAAGCAGGCGCCGCTGCACATCACGCCAATAATTATCGAGATTGAAGAAATAAAAGCAACCCTTCCTGGCGTCAGGCTAGTTGGCGTCTCCGACTCTGAGTTTCATAAAGACATGCCGCAAGTTGCGAGACTGTACTCTTTGCCGAGAGAGGACAGAGAAAATCTCTCTATATATAGGTATGGGTATCACGGAATCTCAGTCTCCTCAACTGTGCGAAAGATCGGGGTATTTATTGGAGAAGTGCCTGCCAGGGTTATCGTTTGTCATTTGGGTGGTGGGTGTAGTGTTACTGCGATAAAAGACGGTAGGAGTATTGATACCTCGATGGGCTTCACTCCGCTTGAGGGCTTGGCCATGGGCTCTAGGATTGGCAATATTGATTCCGGGGCGGCTCTCTTTCTTGGACAATCCAGGGGTATGAGTTACTCAGAGCTCGAAACATATTTTAACACTAAGTGCGGATTACTCGGCTTGTCGGGAAAGACGAAAGATGTGCGCGAGTTGATTGAGCTCGAGAAGAGCGGCGACCAAGGTGCCAAGCTTGCGCTCGCTAGCTTTGCGTACGGCGTCAGGAAATATATAGGATCGTATATGGCGGCATTGGGTGGACTTGATCTGCTTGTCTTCACCGCTACAATAATTAAATGAGCCGACATGCCTCAATTCTTTTTTTTGTGGTCGTGGCGTTGGTGGCGGTTGTCTTTAACAAAACTAATATTGGAAATAATTTTTCTGCCAGGATTTCTTCACTTGCCAGTTTATTTTATGGTGTAACCTCGACGCCCGAGCAACTTCGCAGTGACTACACTACACGCAAAATTAAGATTTTATTGGTACCAGGACACGACAATGAATTCTGGGGCACAGAATATCAAGGCACAAAAGAAGCCGATTTAAACTTGGCGATGGCAGAAAAAATAAGATCATTTTTTGATGTAGATGACCGGTTCGATATCTCAATTACAAGAGGTATAGATGGTAATTATGAACCGTGGTTCGTGCAATATGTTAAAGATCACGATGCGGAAGTTTCTTCCTGGGAACAAGAACAGAAGAAAGAATTCACGCAGGCGCTGGCCAATGGATTCGTGACGCGTGAGGAAAAGGTGGTCCATAACGATGCACCCTCGAGTGTGGCGCGTTACTTGTACGCGATAAACAAATATTCAAGTGAGAATGATATTGATCTAGTATTACATATTCACTTCAATGATTACTCTGGTCGGCGACAGAACGCGGAAGGTAAATATACCGGGTTTGCTATTTACGTCCCAGAGGGTCAGTTCCCCAACGCAAGTTCTAGTACCGCGGTTGCTGAAGCCATTCGATCAAGATTGGCCTCATACTTTGCTGGTAGCAACATGCCAGACGAATCTTCCGCGGTTATACCTGATCAAGATTTAATAGCTGTTGGTGCTAACGGAACTCAAAAGAAAGCGGCTCTGCTCGTTGAGTATGGATACATATACGAGTCTCAATTTAGTGATCCTGCGGTGCGCGACATTCTTCTTACTGAGTTGGCGGGCCAAACATATGCAGGAGTTATAGATTTTTTTGAGGCAGGTAAAAACAGCACGACGAGCAGAAATTCTTCGATAAGTTTGTTGCCTCACGTATGGTCTGGGCCGATTGTACCGTCTGAAGATCGAACCACAGAGACCTTGTCGTTACAAGCGGCGCTGCACTCGGATGGATTATATCCTCCGACCGGCGAGACGTTAAACGACTGCCCTGTTTCAGGGAAGTATGGCGCATGCACGAGAAAGGCAGTCAAAGCCTTTCAAGAAAAGTTTGCCGACACTATTTTAGCTCCGATGGGCTTGAATGTCGGGACCGGCGTTGCTGGTCCGAGAACGATCGCTGTTTTTAATAAACTTTATAGCAAATAGCATTTCACCACGAGACTTTTGTTTTGAGATGTGCTATATATCATTTCAATGAAACTAGTCCGAAATAGATACAAAGGTGTTGTATTTTTTGGGGAACCCGGATCGGGCAAAACAACTGCGGCCAAAGTTCTTACTGATAAGGTTGGAGGTTGTGAGTTGCTCGAAGCGTCGCTCGTATTAAAATTCGCTCTTAGTTTAAAACAGCTTCCAAAGACGAAGGGGGAGTTTATCGCGAGGGTTGATGATGGGCACAAAGATGATGTGATCAATAGGGATAAGGCGCGAGAGATTTTTTCTCAATTAACTCAAAAGTATTCTAAGACGATAGTTGCCGAATCAATGAATGCCTTGGTGGATAGAAAGTATAAAGACAAGTTTGTTGTCATCGCCGGAGCCAGGGCCCTAGACGCGGCCAAGTTTTACAAGCTCAATAATTTCTTGATTATTTATTTGGAGTGTCCTAGGCGTGAGCTGATTGGTCGGTTGAAGAGTAGGCAGAAAAGTGAGCAAGAGGTAAAGAGGGAATTAAGACATGAAGAGGAGATTTACCAAACCAAAAAAATTAAAAAAGTTGCAGATCTGGTTTTAGATTCGTTTAAAATGTCGCCTGATCAAATAGCTAATGCGCTACTTGACTATTTACAATCAGTGTGTTAGTTATAAACTGGTTGCTGAGGATGTTCCTTGGTGTGCACCTTAAGGAGCAGACTGTGCCTGCAAGGAGGTCTGATCATGATCATTAAGTTGGAGAATGTTAGTCCACAAGAGTATGCAGGGCTGTGTAAGTTTTTGGAATCAAAAGATAACACTTATTATAATAGAACAGATTGTATTGGTGCTACTGGTGTGACGGCCAAATTTGCAACTCCTTTGAAAGCCAGAACTCCAGAAAAACTGGATTACGGCAAACTTCTAGTTGAGCTGCAGATTGTGGATGATAGGCCGCTTAGGACACACATGTTGAAGTTGTTTGATGCTTTGAATATCTTTCCGGAGAGAAGTCCTGAATTGGTAAGGTAGTTTAATTCGCAAGCGGCCCGACATATAATGTCGGGCCATTTAATTTTCCAAGATGAATTAAAAAAGCCCAGACGATTTATCTGGGCTGTGTCTCTTATGGTGTTGAGGTCAGTTGTTCCTGGTAGCGTTCGGCATCATCTCTAATAATTTTGAGCATTTTCTCGATGCTCCACATTGGCCTATCATGACCACCTTGGTTGGCATACAAGACGAGCCTTTCCTTTCCTCGGTGAATCTTGTGAGGAATGCCGAGTTTTAGCATCTCCATCCAAAGCAGATCTGCATCAGCACTTCCGTCGTGATCGAGCGACAAGCTCGGATTCCATTTGCTCCAAGTTGTGGGGGTTGGTTCACTTCGTCCTTTGAGACCTAAGCCCTCTGCTAGTTTGGCAGCACTTTCGTACGGAATATTGCTGAGTTCAAACAATAATCGCCCGCTGTCGGTGTTGATGGTTACTTTATTTTTGTCTTCCTCATAGTACATGTAGTACTCTTGCTTTTTCAGACTGACCCTAAGATTTTCAGTATTGATTACAATGTTTCCACAAAGCACACAGCTTCCTCGCATACATAACCTCCTCGTTAATGTTCAAACACTCGCAAGATACTATCCTTTATTCAGGCAAAAGAAAAGCCCCCATTCACCTTGTAAGATGAACGGGGGATTGGGAGTTTTATTTCCCTATGAAAATGCGCTAACTTGCCGAGCTACTCAGCCGAAACTTCCTCGGAGATGGTCTTGATGCGATAGCGAAGCGCCATCTCGGGCGAAAGCCGCATCATCTCCCACTCCGTGCGACCCTTCGGCAGCTTGTAGCCGGAGACCCATTTGCGACCCTCCATCCACGGAGCAATCTGGCCTTCTCCGTAGATTGAGTAGGCAGCTTCGTTGGCTCGGATCGCAAAGCGAACCTGAGGCTTGACCGTGTAGGTCAGATACCGCTGACGTTCATCTGCGAACTCTAGTCCGGCCTGAGAATTCTCGACGGGCGCGAAACTTCCCGAGAACTCCGGTCGGTCGAGCTGAAATTCGATCGTCTTGACGGAGATGGTCTCCGTCGCTCCCTCTGAGATCGGCGCAACGTACGGAGGCTTCGGCGGCAGCACGATGCCAAGTGTTGCCAGCCTCTTGATCTCCGACTTGTAGAAGACGGCTTCCTCGTCGATGCGTTCGACCAGGAGCAGCTTCAGGAGGTGTTGGGCGCTGAAGACACTTGCCCATCTGTTGGGGTGGACGTAGTGCTTGAAGTAGACTGTGTTACCGGTCCACAGACCCTTCTCAGTCAGGAAAGCATTTTCGGGGGCTGACGGCTTGAAGACGATACTGCTCCAGCCATCGTACCAGTGCCCGTCCACGTCGACGAGCATGTAGTTCCTGTGAGCGCCGAGAGTCTCGACGCCCTGTGCGTCTTCCTTGGCGACTGACATATCCCAGAGCCTCGCCGAGAAGGACAGCGCCTTCGCGTTGGAGACGAGGCCGGTGATCGTGCCGAACTGGCTCGATCCGATCTTGCGCTCGCCTTCGCGATGCACGATCTTGCGTCTGTTGCGATACCGGGGAATCTCGATTACCGCCCTGCGGTCGACGAGTGGAGCAAGGAAGGAGAAGAGGTCCAGATCAGTGCCCTGAAAGTTACCATCCGAGTCGAGAGCCGGGGAGGGATTCTTGCCCGCCCAGGTCAGGACCGATTGGTTCAGGATAGCGCCGACGAGACCATCATCGAGAGTCTGGTTCCTGTCCGCAATCGCTGAGGCGTATTCGCCCTTGAGAGCCACGATCTCCTTGACTGATCCAGCGTACCGAATGGGGGGCCGACCACGGGTCTTGAGTCCAATTGTCACGTTGCACCTCCAGTGCTTTATGGGTTACCGTATAGGATTATCAATTAACCGTTTCGTTGGAAGTGTATCATACAGAATTAAATATGTCAAGTAGTAATCTTGACTTTTGTCATTAAGTATGCTATCCTTTGCAGGTATCAATAGAACCTCGAAAACTTAACAGTTACAGACTTATTTCGCAAACCTGAAAGGCTGGTAGACAATGAATCTCATGACTATCTTGGTCATTTGCACCTCCCTCCTGTATGGAGTGTCGGCTCTTGAGTATGTGTACCGAACGTGGACGGGATCGAGCAAGCCAACGCCCGCAACGTGGGTGCTAATGTTCATCGCTTTCAGCGAGTCCGTGTGGCTTTACTGGCACACAGCCTCGCACTCAGTTGCAGGTAACATTGGCAACATCGCAGGATGGTTAAACGTCTGCTTCATCTTCTGTGGCGTGCTGAGTTACTACTGGTTTGATGGCACGCTTAGTGTTGCCTTTACCCCATTCCAATGGCAGTGTCTGAGGGCCGGTGGGTGGATCATAGGCGCATGGATTTGCACTCTCGTTCTGGGGATTCCCTACGGCGCGGAGATCGCCTACGTCCTGACCCAAGTGCTTGCGTTGATTGCGTACTTCCCGACAGTGAAGAGGCTGAAGGCTGCCGAAAGGTCGCCCGAGCCTATCACTATCTGGATCTCTGTTTTCATTGCTTGTCTTTGCGCGATCTATCCGGCGGTGGTGAAGCACGACTGGAAGGCTTGGCTCTATCTCGTTAGAGCAATCCCTTCTGCGGGCTACGTCATCTACTTGATTCATGGGTTGAATGTCCGTGAGGAACGACAACTTCGAAATGCATAACTACCAACCGTGCTTGGCACGAAAGTGAGAAGATTCAAATGAGCGAGAGAACTTTGCATCCTGAGGTAGAGCGACTAGCCGAACAGTATGCTGGCAATGTCGACACGCCTAATGGGATGGCGACTAGACTGAGTGTGTGGTATTTCTTGGATAATCCCGATGCGAAGTGCTATGGTTATATGCAGACTCTGGTGAACCTTCAGCGGGCATTCGATGCCAAGGAGCGCAAGGAGGTTGTGCAGGCGACAGACAGAATGGCTCCTGGCACGATCTACTTGAATGTTGGCGGTAACCGCCTAAACTGGAGACAGGCGAGGGTGATCGCGAGGACTCCTGAGGGGGTCTATGCTGAAACGAACGAGACTATCTATTTCGTCGGTCCCTATGTCGACCCGTCAATTCCGCAGCCGAAGAAAAAGAAGAGGTAATTGGGAATAGTGATTCTTCTTCCGTCAGAATGCCGGTAAATAGCGTGACTTACTTTTTGTCGCTTGAATATAAATCCGAGTTTTTCAATTACTCTAATTGCTTCACCGGCTTTTGGTAGATGAGGCATGGCCTTAGACTGCAACTTCGAGAGATGTGAAACTGATCGTTTTTCTATTCGGGATGGTCTCTCGATCCGCCACTCTGTCTTCTATATGGAGCGCGATAGCCTCTTTCAGATTTTCAAAAGTTTCTTGTAATGATTTTCCTTGAGTATAACAACCCTGGAGGGATGGTACGTAGCCAAAAAAATAACCACCCTGGTCTTTTTCAACAACTACAGGGAACTCATATATTTTGGGAAGCTTCTTTTTCATTAAATTTATTCTTACACAAAATTGGTTGCTAAGCAAGGAATATTATGGCCTATTGTGTCTGATGTTATCCAGCGCCCAGACGTATTCTATAACGAGGAAAGGTATCCAGTGTGTCTCATTTTTGGTTGTTAGTAAAAACGTGCCAACGACTAGGGCGGTCGTGTTGACTATAAAAAATATCATATCGAACTCTTGCTCGTGCCGGGACTCTTTTTCATTGTTGGTGAGGTATAGCAGAAAATCTTTAAGATTCATTTATTGCTTTTTTAACATCTCCAAGTCTCGCAAAACTTCCGCTGCATGTTCAATCGGTTTAACATTCTCATAAATTTTGGCGATTTTCCCTTTTGGATCAATTAAAAATGAGGTACGGAGTGTCCCCATATATTTTCGTCCCATGAATTTTTTCTCTGCCCAGACGCCATATTTATTTACGACATCTTTTTCTTCATCAGCTAAAAGTGTAAATGGTAGATGATACTTCTCCTCGAACTTTTTGTGGCTCTTCACCGAGTCGGTGCTTACGCCCAAAACGACTGTGCTGATCTTTTCGAAATTAAAGAAGTCGTCGCGGATCATACAAGCCTCTTTGGTGCAGCCTGGAGTGTCATCTTTAGGATAAAAATAGAGCAAAACCCACTTGCCGCCGTAATCTGAAAGGGAGTGCAGCTTGCCATTCTGATCTTGGAGCTTAAATTCAGGTGCTTTTTCACCAACTTTTATTTTTGCTGTTGTCATGGGTTCATCTTAGCACAAACCTTGAGGCTGAAGTCGGTATTTCTGGCTGTATCTTCTATTGACAACAGTACAAATAGGGTGTATAATGTAGGCGTAAAAGTTGATCTTTTGACAAGTTAAATATAGAGGAGAAAGAACGTGAGAATTCTTAATAAGGAGTCGATCGTCGGAGACGTACTCTTCGCGGTTCAGATGGCTCTATCCTGGATGTTCTTCGTCTCGCAGTTCCGTCGTGCATTTAGCACAACAACCGGAATGACGATGACCTGGGCACTCTTTTGCTCAGCATTCGTCTTCGTCAATCTGCTTTTGGCTCGCGGTAATTACATCGAGTCCAGGAGCCGTAAGGCTTGGCAGGTGAGAGCGGTCTACGTGAATTGGCTGGCCATCTGGCTGGCCATACTTGCCCCGACAGCATACTACGGAACATGGAAGTATAACGATTCGATCGTCAGCTCCCTGATTCTGTTTGCTGTCGCAGTCCTGCTCTGGTTTCGACGAGAAAAGTCGCTCAAGGCGTCGATCTCGGAGCCCATTACGAGAGGTCTCGTGTCACTCATCACGAAGTCAGTTCCGCAGCTGTTCATCGCTTACTGCATTTGGATGGCGAAGAGTAACGCGGGACTCTCGGGCGTTGCACTTTCCATCGGGCATGCGACGGTCTGCATTCGAATCGCCGAGGTTTACATCATGGCGTATCCGGGGGAGTGGTCGAAATGGTCGCGAAATAACCAAGGGTTGTTCATCAGCGAAGTGGGTAATGAGTTGACCTGGTTGGTTACCACATTCACTTGGCTGGTTTACAACTGGTAATCACAACGACAGCTTCGCATAGTTTCCTCAATATTTGTGTTGAACACCAGGCCGGTGGGAGAAATCCCTCCGGCCTTTTACTTTTTCAAAATCTCAACCTTAGATCCGGCCAAAATACATCATGAAAGGATACCTTTCTTAGCAAAGGAACTGTATTAGGAATAAGTTATTGGTCGGCGGAGAAATCCGCCGACCTTTTGTTTTTTAAATTTAGTGGAAAAATCTGTGTGAATATGTTAGATTTTACGACATAAGTAAAAGGGATCCTGGAGGAGTCGCATAGTTGGTCTAGTGCGCCTGTCTTGAAAACAGGTGTGCCGCAAGGCACCGTGAGTTCGAATCTCACCTCCTCCGCCAAGTGCGATTAATGGGCATAGACTTTGGGATGAAGAGGGTGGGGGTGGCCCTGTCTGATGAGACGGAGCGTTTTGCCTATCCGTTTGACGTTGTTAAAAATTCCAAAGATTTGGTGAGGGATGTTAGCAAGATTTGCGAGAGGGAGCGCGTTTCAAAAATTATTTTGGGCCGATCGCTTGACTTTAAAATGCAGCCAAACGAGGTGATGAAAGATATTGAAGAGTTTAAAAATGAGCTTGAAGTTGCCTCTGGGTTACCTGTAGATTACGAAGATGAATTCATGACTACTGCTGAAGCGGAGAGGCTACAGGGGAAGGGCGACAAAATAGATGCCTCAGCCGCGGCATTAATTTTAAAAAGTTATATCGACAGGCAAAAATGATTGTGGTGATGAAGTGGTTTTTAAAATTACAGTTTGGCGGAGTTAGTTCGGATTTGCAATGGTCTGGCCGAATCTGCCAGGAGGCAGATGAAGGAGATCAGAGGACCTTGTAAATTCGAAGCTAATGGAGCCCTGTAATTTTTAAATTTAGTCACTCTCTGTTTCCTTCTGTCAACTTAACGTAGTATAATTAACTTGATGAAAGGATCAGCTTTTTTGAAAGCGTTCCCGGTACCTAGGTATCTGCGATTCCCTGCGGTCGGCTTCGATGTGTCTGATGGCTCAGTAAAATTTGTTGAGCTTCATACGACTTCAAGTGGTGTTGAGGTCGGTAAGTTTGGTAAGCAGATGTATTCAGAGAATGATCTGATGGGGGCTTTGTCTGAAAT
This sequence comes from Candidatus Vogelbacteria bacterium, assembly GCA_016201425.1. Next base: position 12,955 of record JACQCW010000035.1, read on the forward strand.
TCGTAAGAAAAATAATTTTGATATGGTTAACGTTTCTATTCCGGAGGAGGAAGCTTTTTTTGTGAGAATAAGGCTACCGTTTATAAAGTCGGGTGAGATTAGAGAAGCGATAGAATTGCATATTGAAGAGTATATTCCTTACGAAGCCCCAGATGTGGAGTTTGATTATGAGATAATGGGAACAGATCCTCGGCCAGATGGATATGTGGATGTGAACGTGTCCGTGTTACCAAAAGTGATAGTACAAAAGTATCTTGGTATTTTCGAAAGCGCCGGATTTCACCCCACACTGTTCATGGTTGAGGCTGAGGCGACAGCCCGTTCGCTGATAGCAAGCAATGATAAGGACGTTGTGATGGTTGTAAATATAGGTAAGCAAAATACTGTTTTGTCGATAGTAGTTAGGGGTTTAGTTTGGTTTAGTTACACACTTAAATATGGCGGTGACTTTTTGACTGAGCGTTTGGTTAAGGCATGTTCGGTCTCGGCTGACGAAGCGGAGAAGATCAAGAATGAAAAAGGACTGACAAATTCGGTCGACAATCAGGAAGTCTTTGATTGTTTATTGCCATCTGTGTCCAGTATTCGAGATGAGATCAGTAAACATTATTTGTATTGGGCGAACCACAGGCAAGAGTCCTTTATGGCTCAAAACGAGGGGGAGATAAAAAAGATAGTTTTGTGTGGCAGTCAGGTGAATATTCCCGGGTTGGTTGATTATATTGCGACCGCAACGGGAGTTAGCACGGAACTTGGTGATCCCTGGATAAATATTCTTGATGTGAACAAATATATTCCACCAGTTAGTAGGAGGGACGCAGTGGAATACGCCACCGCAATTGGCCTAAGTTATGTGAGTATAAAATAATATGAACTTACTTCCTGAACAAAATAAATCTAAGATAAGGATAGAATATTATAAACGCTTAGCCACTAGCAGTATTTTGATGTGTTCAGTGCTGATGTTCCTTGGGCTGATACCAGTAGTTTTGGTATACATAACGACTACATATCAAGCCGTTTTTTTGAATCGTGAACTTGTCGCCATGCAAAGCTCCGACAAAACCAATACCGTTAACACAAATTTGGGCATAGTTAGAGATTTGAATACTAAACTGAGTATTCTGAGTAAACCGATCGATCAAGGGGAGAAATATGCTGTGCACGAAATACTCCTTCGAGTTATCGATCTTGCCGGAACTTTACCCGCAAGTGGCAGCATAAAGGCTGTGTATATAAGTTCGTTTTCGTACGATAAGGTTCTGGTAAAAAAGGGCGACACTAATACTACAAATTATGTTTTGACAGTATCTGGGATTGCAAGGAGCCGAGACATATTGCTACAGTTTGAAAAGAAACTAGAGACGGACCAGACGTTTGCGAATGTTGATTTGCCGATATCAGATTTAATTGACAGTAATAACCCCGCTTTTTCGATGAGTTTAACTTTGGCCAAGAAATAAATGGAAGCTCAGAATAAAACAGATAATCAAATGAGAGTGGCCATTGGGGCGGTGGTCGTAATCTCTTTGTGTGGGGCCCTCATGATATATGATTTGCTAACCAATCGGCTGGCTATGGTCAGTGAGCTCTCTGCACGGGTTAATGATCTTAAGCAGTCAAACGATCAATCTTTGGCCCTTCAAAATATTGTAAGCACGACGAAGGGTGCCCATAATAAACTTAACCTGTACTTTATCACGCGTGCCACTGTCGGCAATTTTATTGGGGAGTTGGACTCGTATGGGGAGCGTGCGAATGTTTCACTTACTTTAAGTGCGCCATCGGTGGAGAAAGATAAGCAAATAGGTGCAGGTAAATATCTCCAATTTAACCTACGAGCCGAGGGTGAATTTGATCGAGCAATCCATTTCCTTGAGTTGATCGAGACGATGCCATATAAGATTAAAGTTACAAGTATGACTATGGGCAGATTGGATGGGGGGAGCACGAAGTCTAAGGTATGGTATGAGGAGATAACCTTTAATCTAATAAGTTATATCGATAACTAAAATTACATGTTTGGTAAAATTCAAAAAGAAGTTAATAAGATGTTCGTTGACCCTGTTATGATTAAAGATGATCTAGGACTAGACTTAAACGTGTATAGAGATTGGGAGATTCTTTGTGTTTTTTTCGTTTTTATTTTTTTGGCTATTTTTGTGTTGGACTTATATATTTTTTATCAAGGAGATTTTTTTGCTGGTGGTGTTAGTTTTGGACAATTGGATGCTGTCTCAAACTTTAGTGAAAATAAGTTAAATACCGTTATGAGGGAATGGGAGGATCGAGTTAATAAATTTAATGTGCAAGCAGACATAGTTCCCAAGGTCATTGACCCGTCGCTATAACTTTGTTAATGTGGTCGAGCGAATATTTGGTATTGATAGTTGCCCTTGTAGCTCAATGGATAGAGCAGTGCTCTTCTAAGGCATTGATGGGGGTTCGATTCCCTCCAGGGGCACAAAATAAAAAGCACACGTTAGTGTGTGTTTTTATTTTGTGCCCCTGAGCAAAGCAACTGCTTGCTTTGCGTGAGGGAATCGAAAGACTTTTCGTTATCTACCTCTGGTAGATCGAAAAGTACCTGCGCCCGTAGGGCGAGATTCCAGGGGCACAAAATAAAAGCCATCTACCGCTAAGGTAGATGGCGTACGAGATTATTTGGCGGGACTTATTGTTATCTTCTCCCACTTACCCTCTCTGGTGGTGTATTCAATATTCTTGATCTTGTGTCTCAAAACTAGTTTGAGGCAACGCTCAATGCAGGGGCGGGAATATACCCACGTATGATTATTGCAGTGACTTCCCGCAATAGTAAGTGTGATGCCACCGACCCTGATCCTTTCTGGATTTGCGCGCATAAACGCGTACTCCTCCGCGTGAATTGTGTTTTTGTGTGCGTCAAGATAATGGTTCCAACCCCAGGAGATCACACGACCCTTCTTGTCTGAGAGCACAGCTCCAACCTGAACTCTACATGGAGACCTGCGACTAATATCGAGTGCCAATTCTCGACACGTTTTTTAGTATTCAAGAATGTCATCCTCCGCTTTATTTCTGTAGAATCTTCGACCAACTTTTGGGTCTATATAATGCATTCAATATCTTGAGTGGCTCCCAAAAGAGGTCACTTAGATTCGTAGCCTTTAGTACCCCAGAGAGCGAAACATTATAGCCTCGGGTCGCGAAGAGAAACCAGATGCGTGGCAGATGGTAAAAGTTTGAGATGCAAACAACTTTGTCATCTGGCTTAAGGTGTTCACGCAAAACATCAATTTCTCCAGCGGTATTCATTCCGCGTTCGTCCACGATTATTTTGTCACTCGGTACGCCACTTGAAACGAGATACTCCCGCATTTTGCTACCCATGGTTACTCCGGCGGTTTCCACATAGCAGGCGATTATCAGAGTGTCTACCTCGCCGGCCAGATAGATTTCTACGGCTTTTTGACAGCGGGCCTCAGTTTGAGGTAGTAGTTCCCCATCTGCTAATTGTCCGTATCCGCAGATTAGGCCGACGCTGAACTTGGCTGGCAGGGTTTGCTGTGTAACTAAGTAGACCGCAGCAGTTGCCAAAACGCATCCAACAAGTTGAGTGCCAGACGGCATTCTAAGATCAGCCAAGGCTTTCATAATTGTAGAGAAAACGGGCATGATCGCGACCGTATTATTTTCCACTCGTTTCCTGTCGGCACCACCATCTCGGTTTGGGTTAGATACTTTGTTGCAAGGCCAATTAGTGCAAGGCAAAGAATAAAACAACAGTATATCGCCAATGTGAGCAGAGGCTCCACATGCGAAAAGTATTTGTCGACAGCGACATTTAGGATGCTGTACAAGAACAGGGCAAGGAAAGCATACTGGTTTGAGGTCATTACATTTCCTTTCAGTTTCTTAGATTGAGTTTTCAAAAAGCAGGCTTGTCTATGACTAACATATAAAGTAGTTAAAGTCAAGTGTTTCTTTTATGACTACTGACCGGTTTAATTAGGTGATGAAAAACAAAACTAAATGTTTAGTGACTGGCGGAGCTGGGTTTATCGGTAGCCATGTTGTAGATAGATTATTAGAGCTTGGTCACAACGTTGTGGTGCTCGATGATTTTTCATTGGGGAAAAAGGAAAACTTGAAACAACATAAAAACAATAGGAGTTTAAAAATATACAAAAAGTCTATTTGTGAAGATTTGTCGGCGATTTTTAAAAAAGAGAAGTTTGATCTTGTCTTTCATCTTGCTGCTATGCCACGGGTCCAGTATTCGATAGATAATCCTCTTGACTCTCATGAGACCAATATAGATGGAACTCTGAATGTACTTGAGCACTCGAGAAGATCTGGAGTTAAACGTTTTGTTTTTTCATCTAGCTCCGCGATATATGGAGATCAAAAGCAAACTGTGCAGACCGAAGACCTTATGCCAAATCCCATGTCTCCATATGCGCTACACAAGTTAACGGGGGAATATTATGCCAGTTTGTATTACAAACTTTATGGATTAGAAACTGTAAGTTTACGTTACTTTAATGTGTTTGGTCCTCGACAAGATCCCGATAATCCATATTCGAATTTGATCCCTAAGTTTATTAAAATGGCGATCAACAATGTACGGCCCAAAATAAATGGTGACGGAGAGCAGAAGAGGGACTTCACTTTTGTGGCAGATGTTGTGAATGCGAATATGCTAGCCGCGACGACCGAAAATAAAAAATGCTTTGGTGAGATTTTTAACGTGGGATCGGGAAAAAATATTTCAGTGAATGAGATTACGCAAAAGATGTTCGACCTCGCCGGTTCTAAGGTTGAGCCAATTCATGGGCCGGCCTTGATAGAGCCAAAATCTACCCTTGCGGGCATTGTTAAGACCAGGAGACTTCTTGGCTGGAGGCCAGAATATAGTTTAGATGAATCTCTAACTAAGACTTTTGATTCTCTTGCATCCTAGATTGTTATATAATTGGTCCATTATTAATTTTAAATTTAAGAATTATTATGGAAGAACTTAAAAAACCAGCTGACGATCAGGTTGCACAACCCAAACTTACTCTTGAGTCTATAAAGACAAAGAGTCACCTTGAAATAAACGTGGAGGGGAATTTTGATGCTACGCTTGCAAAACTTAACGAAAAGTTTGGAATTCAGTTAAAGTCTAGACCGGAAGGGTTCCACATTACGGTTATTGGTCCAACAGAAAGCAAGGTTTTACAAACTATGACGCAAGAGCAGTTGGACAAGCTTCAGGCTATTAGTGATAGGTTAAAAAACGGTCAGGGTGTACACATAGATGGCATCGGTTTTATAGATGGAGCGGACACAACTCGTACAGACATAAGAGAGGCAGATAGAACTAAGAAGACTTCATTTTTGGCATTTAGTTCACCGGATATTCAGGAGTTTCGAAAGAGTCTGGGTTTACCGGAGAAGGATCTACACATAACTCTCGGTTTTGTGGAACCAGCAGGTGGAGTTGGTGGCGATATACATATGAGAATTGTTGGTGTGGATGATAAGGGTAAGCCAAAGCCTGGACCAATCGAGAAGAAGACCGACCCTGCCTTAAGAGATCTTTTTTTAGCAGAGTTTCCAAACATGCATATTAAGGTTGGAGGCGAGGTTGGCGGGCCAGAGAAGCAGAAAAAACAGGAGAAATAAAATTTTCGTTGAGTTGGCATTATTAGCTAAAACAAAATATGCCTGAGTCACTAAATAGATCAAAGGAGCAGGAGAT
>JACQCW010000030.1 GCA_016201425.1 Candidatus Vogelbacteria bacterium
AGAGAAATTTTAGACCTGGCGATGAAGCTAGAGGGTTGTGTGAGGCACTGCAGCGTACATGCAGCCGGCGTTGTTATTTCACCCACACCACTCAATGAAGTTGTCCCGCTACAGTTCGAACCACGTGGCGAAAAGATTATCACCAAGTACGACATGCACGCAGTGGAAGATATGGGGCTTTTGAAATTCGACTTTTTAGGAATTCGCAATCTCTCAATTTTGGGAGACGCAGTTAAAATTGCCGAAGAAACTACGGGTATAAAAGTTGATCTCGACAACGTGACGATAGATGATAAAAAGACCTTTGAGATGTTGGCCCGGGGCGAAACGATGGGACTGTTTCAATTGAATGGTTCTGGTATGACCAAATATCTGAAGGAACTTCGACCAACAACGATCCACGACATCAACGCCATGGTTGCGCTGTACCGTCCTGGTCCAATTGAGTGTATCCCACAATATATTGAAAGAAAAAATGACCCAAGAAGAATTACGTACCTTGACCCACGAATGAAGGATATTTTAACCGCGTCATATGGCGTTATTACATATCAAGACGATGTTATGTTGATAGCCATTAAACTCGCGGGTTACTCGTGGCTAGAAGCTGATAAACTTAGAAAAGCCATGGGGAAAAAGATCCCAGCAGAAATGGAAGCGCAAAAATCTAAACTGATAGATGGGTTCGTAAAAAATGGAATGACGTCAACTAAAGCAAATGAACTGTGGTTGCTCATCGAGCCCTTTGCTGCTTACGGATTCAACAAAGCACACGCGGCAAGTTATGGTCGTGTCGCATACCAAACGGCGTATATGAAGGCCAACTTCCCTGTTGAATACATGACAGCTGTCCTCACCGCAGAATCTGGAGACGTTGAAAAGGTTTCTGAAATTGTCGCCGAGTCAGCCAGGATGGGAATTCCTATTTTGCCTCCGAGCGTCAATCAAAGCTCGGGTAGCTTCACCGTTATAAAAGATTTAGCTGGTGACAAGATTCGTTTTGGTCTATATGCAATTAAAAATCTCGGTGAGGAGATTTCAAATGTGATCATAGAAGAAAGAAAGAAGAGCGGGCCATACAAGTCCTATGCTAACTTTCTTGAACGCATTAGGCATAAAAATCTGAACAAAAAATCCCTTGAAGCAATGACTAAGACCGGTGCACTCGATGAGCTTGGCGAACGTGGGCAAATGCTTTTCAATATGGAGGATGTTCTAGCCTATGTAAGAGAAAATTCAAAGTCTGTTATAAATCAAATCTCGTTATTTGGAGCGGTTGATTCTAATATTGCCCCACCAGATTTGAGATTAAAAGAAGCACTACCAGCATCAAGCTTTGATAAACTTAATTGGGAAAAAGAGCTTTTGGGTCTATACCTTTCAGGTCATCCACTAGATAAATTCAAAGATAAATTTAGTAAAAAAGAGAACACAATAAAACATATAAAGACGATGGGGAATGGCGTTACTATGGTTATTGGTGGTATCGTCGAAACCGTTCGTGTCATAACCACTAAGAAGAATGAACCAATGGCCTTCGTTAAAATTGCAGATCTAACAGACTCGATCGAAGTTGTAGTTTTTCCTAAGACAATGGCCCTCTCAAAGTTGCTTTTAGTCCCTGAAAAATGTCTGGCGATACGCGGTACAGTATCTTTAAGAAATGACGAGCCGAGCTTTATAGCCGAAGCAATTAAAGAACTAACAGTCTAATCAGACATCGTCCTTACTATCTCTGTGAGTATGATCTCCCCTATTTATATATAAGTGATGAGCATATTGTTTGATTCTACTTTCTATGTGCCAAAGAACTGTGAAAATAAATAATGTCATCAAAGTTACAAAGATCGCCAGTCCATATAGATGAAAGCCGACAGCCATACCAATACCAGCGGATACCCACAATCCTGCAGCTGTGGTTATGCCAATAATCTTATGTTCCTGAGTCATAATAATTCCTCCACCAACAAAACCAATACCTACAATAATTTGAGATGCTACTCGAAGTGGGTCGAACGATGTTAACCCAATATACTGAGAAGAGATAGCATGAGAAATAACCACGAAGAGGCAAGAGCCCATACTTATAAGACCATACGTCCTCATGCCCGCAGTCTTATATGCTGCCGACCTTTCCATGCCAATAAAAATTCCCAGAAGAGCTGCGACTGTTATTTGTAAAAGCATATCAGCCGTGGCCGGATCCATTAAATATAGTAGTTGCATCGTGAAAAAATTATTTCTAAAACTATATTAATAATAACTTATATAAATTTTTGAGCAATATCTAATAGAAAACTGTTTTTGTGTGATGGTAAGGTAAAGCCATATCCTCATTCTTTGCATTATTCCATAGAATCCAATCAATCTCGAAAGCAAACATATTCTTCCCTAACTTTTTCATTTCCCTACGTAAATATTCCACTGCCCAAATTGTTGCAGCACGTATCTCAATCTCCTCTCGACTACCAGCTTTGATCTCGGTCAAAACTCTTATTTTTGATGTAAGTCTATCTGAATATTCAATGAGACCAAGCGTGTGTAAAATCTGAGGCACCTTATAGTCAGCAAAGGCAGTTAAATATTCCTTGTCAGTAAATCTACCAGGGCCCTTGCCAGCAAAAGCACCATAAATGTCACACGCGAGTATCTGGGCTCTTTTCCAAATGTATATTTTCTTACTTTTATACTTCGTGGTATCACCAAAAGACGGTAAGTCGGCAATCATTGGAACAATATTGGCAAATTTACTTTTAGCCAGACTGACAAATTTAAGTGAATCACCATCATACTTTTTTATCATCATGCAGCTAAGTGCCTTGAGTGTTAACCATCTTTCTCTCATAAGCAGTAATGTACCTTCACCGTCTAAAATCTTTTTAAAATCCAAAAAAGAGATCGTACTTAAATATTTGTAATTAGTTTTGTCTAAATTATTTTCGAAAAATATTTTTAACGCGAGAGAAAGCGAAAAGTACCCATTGTATTCTTTGTCCCCATATTTAACTCTCCACTTATCTTTGTAATTCTTTTGCCAAAAGCAAAAATTCAAGCCATCTAGCAATATAAGATAGTCCAATTTTTTACGAACATCATCAGATTCAAGGTGCATATCCTGAGGCCATTTAGGAAAATTAATATCTTGCCTCACCCACTCTTTGGCGACGTCCTTTATTCGTGAACTATTTATCTTGACATCTTTTGCGTTCTTAACAACGAATTCTGTAGACTCAAGAACCGGGTTAATTTTAGAGTTTACCATCTTTAATTTTTTGTCTTATGTTTTCAACATATGTGTTGAAAAAATATAAATTATGAAATGTTACCAACCGCATAGCCGTGATCTCATCAGCACGAAATAGATGCGAAATATAGTTCCTCTTATAAATCTGACATGTTAAACATTTACATTTTTTATCAAGTGGATTCTTATCAGTTAAATATCTCGGTTGCTTCATGTCTAATTTCCCTTGACTTGTGAAAGCGGCTCCGCGCCGTGCAAAATGTGTCGGCACTGTGCAATCAAATGTATCAATACCGCGTTTAACAATTATTTCCATATCTTCAAGATATCCAATCCCCAACATGTGGCGCGGCCTACACTCACGTAAGTTAGGAATTGCCCATGACAAAATATCATCCATCGTCTTTCTACTCTCACCCAGGTCACCACCAATCCCGTAACCAGCAAAATCTAACGTGTCCAAAAATTTTGAAGACTTCTCTCTCAGTCTTTTATATCTCGAGCCCTGCACAATTCCGTAAAGAGCCTGGTTTGTCTTCTTGCTACCTATGCATATTTTTGCCCAAGCATGGGTCAAATCAAGCGATTTTGAGGCATATTCTATGGTCGAAAGAGGTGGAGTACACTCATCAAAAGCATACATTATATCGGCACCAATGTTTTCTTGAAACTTAATAGACTCTTTTGGTCCAATAAAAAGTTTCCGTCCATCAAACGGAGACCTAAAGTGAACACCATC
>JACQCW010000031.1 GCA_016201425.1 Candidatus Vogelbacteria bacterium
ATCAAATGGCAATATCCTTTCTAGTGTTGCAATATCTTTCTTAATAGACTCATCTTCTAGAAGATTTGATGCTTTTTCTAAGGCCTGTGACATAAGATTTTCGCCCACTTTTCTCCTAAAGAGTAAACTAATTTCTGTATCGTTTACGACCTGTTTACTATTAGAATCATTTATCTCTCCGAACATATCTTGCCACTTACGGTTTATTTCTTCTGCTGGAATAATTCCATGTAATAATGAAAAAAAGATAGTTTTTTTATTCTGAACAGAAAGAAGTTTGTCTGGACCGCCGGGAGGCATCCCAGTTTCTTTCCATTTATAGTGAGATTCTAAAACTACTTCAAGTGGAATCGTGACGAGCAGTATATCAATAACTTTCTCTTCTTTTTTTACCCTTTCTTTAACCCGCTTAATCTGTTGTTCTTTGTGTAGTATTGCTCCAGGATTTGTAGTAAATTGAATACCAATCCTTTCTGTCTCGTTAGTCTCAACTTTCACTCCCCTCACATTTTTCTTTCGTTGAATTATAAAATCAATTTTGGCTTCAACATCCTGTTGGGCGTCTGCGTCCACTATTTCGATGTCGAGGTTGTTATCGAAAATAGCTTTTTTAAGTAAATTTTTTACAATTGTCTCTCCAAGGATACCTGGGGGCATGGCCCTTCCTTCGGTGCGTTCAAGAATTTTACCATATGCCTGTTTTTTATAACTATCAGTGTCACGATTTCCGATGGCGTCTTTAGTGATTTGCTTAGTTAACAAATTATATAGTTCGTGCTTTGCCTTTTCAATTAAGTATCTTTTTCTGAGACTTCTTGGAATAATCTCGGGGTCCAAATAATAGCTAATTCCCCATTCTAAATCTGTTAAAATTTCACCTTGCGTTATTGACGATATTTCACCGAGTCCGCTTGTCGTGTAGTATTGATTGTTTTTAAAAGTTACTTCACGTTGCTCGGGCGTTTTTTCTGGTTTATATTTGGAGTTTTCTAGATTCTTTATTTCACTCTTTAAGTCAGCGATAATTTTTTGTTTTTTAGTTTGAAGCTCGAAAATTTCTAGTTGTGTTAGCACATTAGACGAACCGTTTTTGGCTGCGTCGTTGATATGCCAGTTTATAACTCGTTTTAGTTCTTTGTCCTCATGTTTTAATTTCTCGGACGCGAGTTTTCCATAAACATCTAAATTTTTTCGGAATGTTTCCTTCATAGTTGTTTATATAAATTACTGTATAAAGTGTAGGGTGGAATTCAAAATAAATATTGCTGGCGTCTTAATATAGTCATACCACACGTGTTGAATGAAAGACCAAACATATGATAGATTGCCCTGCGTAGTGTCTGAGCTCACGAGTCCCCGTAAGTCAATTTTTAAGTAGCTTAAAATTAGAATAGCTACCAATACAAGAATGATAACTCTTATAAAGCCCTTATTCTTTGTCATGGACTTATTATACAGTATTTGCAAAAATTATAAATAAAGTAGTGGATTCAAATAACCATTCAAGGGTCCTAGTGGTATAGTGTATGTGCCGCACCCCTTAACCTTACTCTTTAAGGTGCCTATTTTAACGGCCTGCGTGGCCACAACACTAAAATGAAGATGTGGGCCGATTGCGTAACCAGTCTTGCCTGTATAGCCAATAAATTGTCCTCGTTCAACATTTTGACCCTGAGCTACTTTAATGAGAGACAGATGGCCATATATGCTAGCAAGACCATCCCCGTGGTCAATCATAATCCACTTGCCATACGAGGCACCATAGCAAACTGGATCAGTATCTCCTGTACCAACCACAATACCAGCTGCAGCAGACTTAAGTTGTGTTCCGATGCTTGCTCTCAAGTCGACACCATTATGACCTTTACCATTGTAAATTGCTTGTGTCTTAGAAAACTCTGTAAGTCCAAAATACTGAGTTATGTAGATCTGATCTAATGGCCACGAAAGTACTTTTACACCGGCGAGAGGTATCTTGCTGGTATCTAAGATAATTTTTAGATCTGATTCATATTGTAAAAGTTCGTTCCCAACGGCATCCTTTTTCGCCTGCGTATCAGAAAGAAGTTTTTTGAAGTTAGATTCTTTATTTTTTGTATCAGCAATCAGTTTATTTTTGGTTACGATATTTTGTACGGCAATTTTTTGTTGGTCAGCTAGTTGATCTTTAAGCTTCAGCGCATCGCTTTGTTCGATCTCAAGATGCCGTTTACTTTCTTCAAGTTCTTTTCTAAGAACTTGAAGATTACTTATGTGTGAGATGATTTTATCCTGGAGTGTTTCAAGCTCAGAAATTTGATTCCATATTGTCGATAGATTTTCGTCTGATAGTATTGTCTCGGGCAGTGAATCTCTTTCGCTTTCATATATCAGTCTTAAAGATTCTGATATGCCGGACTCCCCTTTTGTAATCCTAACATTTTTATCCACTATACTATTTTCTGTATCTTGAATATTTAAGGTTGTTACGTCAATTTTTTTTTGAGTAAGTTTAATATTGGTGTCGAGAGACCGTTTGATGGCATCCATTTGTTTAAGCTCTGTGGTTAGTGTCTGCTGAGTATTCTGGATGTTCTTAACCTCTTTATTAAGACGAGTGATCTCTACCTCAAGCGCAGTTATTTCGCTATTTTTAATGACGATTTTGGACTTTAGCTCATCGGCCGATTGCGCATAAACATTTGGCATCCCGAACAGATGTAGAATAAGGACCGCCGCAAAAATAAATTTGATATGATTACTTCTTGGCAAAATTTTATTTATAATTTAGAAGCAAATTTTAGTCTCTCGATGGTCTCTTGTTTTCCAAGTAACTCAGCAAGCGTAAATGGATCCGGCGATTTTTCGGCTCCGGACAGCGCCACTCTCATGGGCCAAAGAACATTACCCCTTCCCTTTTCGGTAGCGAATTCCCAAATGCTTAATTTTATTTTTTCGGCTATAAACTCTGCATCATTTATTTTCTCTAAAATTGAAATTAAATGGGAAATAAAATCAGTAGTTTTAAGTAGTGATTTGGTCAACGCGGGCTTTTCGAAGAAGTAGTTTAACTCACCCAATAAGGCCATGTCCGTGATTTCTACAAATCGTGAAATTCGATCTCTTAAAATTGGAAGAAAGTTAGTCAGTTGTCTAACTGAAAAATTCGGCAGTGATGTGACTGATTCTGGAAGAAATCTCATCACGTACTCTAGTAGTTTGGCGTCATTAAGTTGCCTGATATATTCTTTGTTCATCCAGTCTAATTTTTGAATATCAAATACAGCGCCATTTTTATGGACTTTCTCTAGTTTAAATTCACGAATCAGACCGTCTAGTGAAAATATCTCGCGCTCGTCACCCGGGTTCCACCCCAGAAGGGCAAGAAAGTTTATAATTGCCTGTGGTAAGTATCCTTGGGCCAAGTAATCCGACACGGAAGTTGCCCCATGTCTTTTTGATAATTTTGTTTTGTCTGGAGCGAGAATAAGTGGAATATGAGCGTAAAGCGGTCTCTTCGCTCCGATAGCTTCTTGAATTAAAATTTGCCTTGCGGTGTTTGAAATATGATCTTGTCCGCGTATGACGTGAGTAATACCCACTTCATGATCGTCGATAACAACTTGAGGATGATAAAGAACATGATCGAGATCCTTTGCAATGATAAAATCACCCAGATCTGTTGTGTCGGCTTCTATGTCGCCCAATATGAGATCACTGAAAGTAACTTTACGATTTGGATTCCTGAATCGGATAACTTCACTTTTTTCTCCCGCCTCCCTAGGTTCTTCTTTTGAAATATATGCTGTACCATCTTCAATCATTTTTAAAATATACTTTTTATATATCGCTCCTCTTTCGGATGCGCGCATAGGTTTCGGTATCTTCATTCCAAAGAAAAAATCCATAGACTGTATTATATTGTCCTCGTACTCTTGCCTCCACTTTTCTCTATTCGTGTCCTCGAGCCTGAAGGTCATCTCTCCCCCATTTTGTTTGGCATAGAAATAATTAAACAACGCTGTCCGCAAGCTACCAATATGAAGAAGACCAGTTGGGGACGGGGGAAATCTCGTAATTATTTTATTGGTTGTTTTATTCATGAGATAATCCAGTCGTTATTAATTCCTTGGCAATTTTAAGAGCAGCATCTTTTGGTGAAAAAACCATAGCCTTTTTTTTCATCTCATCGAGTAAGTCAGGTGATGAGAAAAGTCTTTCAATTTCGGATAGTAATATTGTGCCTGATAAATTTTTTTCCTCAATTACGATGGCCGCTCCAGATCTTGCATAGGCAAAAGCGTTTGTACGCTGGTCATGACTTATATCTTCCGGAATTGGAATAACGATACTAGGTATCCCCCAGGCTGCAAGTTCAAAAATAGTTGATCCTGCACGCGTTATTGCTATATTAGCGATACCACCAATCATGCGTAATGCTGTTTCGTTTAGATATGCAAATGGCTTGTATCGATTTTTATTTTGATTTAATTCAAGTAAGAATTTAGCCCTGCGCTCCGCTTCGATAAAATTTGCTTTACCTGTTTGATGTATTATCTGAAATTTATCAACTAATTGTGGCACAATATCAATGATTGCGTCATTGATATTAAGAGCACCTTGAGATCCACCCGTGACAAAAATAATCGGGGTATCTCGTTCCAGCTCTAAAAACTCATAAGCGCCGTGTGTTATTGGGGAAAGAATTTCCTTTCTGAGTGGTGTACCAGTAAGCGCAGTTTTATTTTTTGGGAAATAATTTGCGGCTTCTGGGTATGAGATGGCAATTTTCTGGGCGAATTTTGAAGCCCAAAGATTAACTCTCCCCGGTTTGGAATCTGATTCATGAATAATTACGGGGATTCGAAGAATTCTTGCGGCCACGAGAGCAGGAAAACTTGCATATCCACCTTTTCCAAAAACTACATCTGGATAGATAGCATATAATTTACCCACAGCACGTAGTACACCACTTACGGTTCTAAAAAAATCTAAGATATTTTTAAATGAAAAATATCTTCGAAGTTTTCCAGCTGGCACCTCACTGTATATGATGTTATTTTCAAACAATAATCTTTTGTCGTATGGGTTATCAGACATATAGTAAAGCTCTATGTCGACTAATTTCTCTGCGTCGGCAATTTCATGAATTGCCTGAGCAACCGCAATAATCGGGTAAAAATGTCCGCCGGTTCCACCGCCAGTGAATAATATTTTCATATTTTTTTAGTGTTTGAAAATTTAGATATATTTAACAACAACCCAACTTCGGCAAGCGCAAATAAAAGCGCAGTACCTCCATGACTTATGAACAAAAGTGGCACGCCCGTGAGAGGCAAAATACTCAACATTGCGCCTATATTTATGAAAGATTGGGCCGATATTAGTATAACAATTCCTAAGGCCAAGAGTCTACTAAATTGATCTGGTGATCTACAGCTCAATCTGAGTCCTCGAAGAGTAAAGGCCAAATATAATAAAACAATAATAATACATCCAATAAAGCCAAACTCTTCAGCATACACAGCAAATATTGCGTCACCGAGCGGCTCTGGTAGATAGTTAAACTTTTGGATACTTTGACCAAAACCTCTACCGGTAATTTGTCCTGAACCAATTGCAATCAAAGCTTGTCTGACTTGGTATCCAGCACCAAGGGGGTCTGCCTGTGGATTAAGGAAGGTAGAAATTCTGGCCATTGCATATGGCTTAGTCAAAATTACAATTCCAATTCCCAAAATTGCTACAAAAAGAAGTAAGGACAGGTGACTAATTCTACCACCTGCGACAAAAAACATTGCTACACCAGCAATTAAAATACAAAGAAGTGTGCCGGTGTCTGGCTGACTAAGTAAAATAATAGAGGGAATAGCCAAGATTAACATCGCCGGTAGAAAACCGTTTCGGAAAGATTGTATTTTATCTTTTTTGTAAGATAGCCATGATGCAAAATATATAACAAAACCAAGTTTCAAAAACTCCGAGGGCTGAAACGATATAAATCCTATATCAATCCATCGTTTTGCGCCCAGAGCATTCAGGCCTAATTTAGGTATAAAGACCAAAAGGGTTAATATTACTGAAAAAACAAATATGTGTGTTGAGTATCGTAGCCAGTTCTTGTAGTAGATTTTAGATATGACAAAAAGAGCAAGCGAACCAAGTAGTAACCCTAAGAAAAATTGTTTAAAGAGGATGAATAAATAACTGGTTATGCCTTCTTCGATCATACCTTGGGCTGCGGAAGAAAAAATAAATATCCCAGAAAATACGAGTATTACTACGATAGTAAAGAATAGCCTGTCATAACTTTTGCCCTGCATATCTTTCAATCATACCATATTTTTTAAACTTGTAACTATTTTAATATAGAGATTTTCAACGTTTCGATGATATTTTTTACCTAGTGAAGCATAATGTGAAAGGCCAGGTGAGGAGTTAACTTCGATAAATTTTAAATTAAGTGGTGGTTCTTTAATATTGCCATCCGTAATTAAATCTACCCCAGCAAATCTTAGCCCAAGTTCTTTAATTAATTTAATCACAGTACTTACATAACCGCTATTAATTGCTGATGTTACGTCTACAGCTGTACCTCCTGTTGAGAGGTTCGCGTTGTCTAATAGAGTAATTTCTTCATATTGTTTTGGTACATAATCATTAGTAACTTTGTAAAAATACTTCAAACGTTCTTTGATGCGTTCGTCGTTAATGAGAAGTGATACATGCCGACCATTGGCTCTGAGTTCTTCTAGTCGTAAAGACAACAGTTCCTCTATGGTATTTGTTCCGTTTCCCTCTAAACGAATTGGTAATCTTTGATACGCCATCACAAGTTCATTGTCCAGCACCACTAATCTGTAATCATTTCCCTGAATAAATTCCTCAAGAAGAATAATATTATGCTTTTTGAAAAGGCGTTTTAGGACGTTAAATAACTGCCGAGCATCGTAAACCTTATATACGTCCTCACCCTGGCTTTTATTATTGGGCTTAACTATTAAGGGGAAACCTAGTTGCTGAGCGTATGTAACCGCGGCAAAAATATTATTATTCGATTTATTTACGGTGCACCAGTGGTCCGAAAAAAATATCTCTCCTTTTGGTATAGGATATCCAAGAATATTCATAAAGTATCTTGTGTATCCCTTATCTCTTGATACCTCAGCTGAGCCAAAATTATTTATATCTATACTTGTGTTTTTGAAGTAAAACTTTCGGCCATTTTCAAATTCAATAGAGCCGGCTTGTTTAAACTTTGGTTCGAGAATAATTTTACAGCCGACTCGTTGTTCGAGGCTTTTTAATATTAAAGGCGTTTTGATTATTTCCATACATATATTAAATTGCCCAAAATAGCAACGATCATGCCGATTGATGCACACATGATTCCAAGGATCCAGAAACGCATTGTAACTTTATAGGGTGGCCACCCGATGGCTTCAAAATGATGATGAATAGGCGCTACCAGAAAAACTTTTTTACCCCTTAACTTTTTTGAAGTCAATTGGATAATATCAGATAAAGAGGCCGCGAGAAGTGGGAAGGCGATAATTGGTAAAACAGCCACGGCGTTAGACAAAAATGCCACAACTGATAGAGTCGCGGTTAGGCCCAAGATCCCTGTTTCACCCATGTAAAATCTTGCGGGGGGGATGTTAAACCACAAAAAGGCTAAAGTACCGCCGACGATGGTTGCACAGAATGCCGCTAAGTCAATCTGGTTTTGAGAGAAAGCAATTCCGGCATAGGCGGCAAATATGGAAGCAAGTATACCACCGGATAATCCATCGATTCCGTCAATTACTCCGCCAGAGAAAACGGCCAACATTGTCAACATAAAGAATGGTATAAAAAATAACCCGAGAGGGAAATCGCCATAAAGTGGTATAAAAATTGAAGAAACCCCAAGTTTAAAATAAAACCACCAAGCTCCGATAAACCCTATTAACAGCACAAGTAAAATACGCTTAATGAGTGACAGCCCACCAGCAGTGTAACCTCCACCGCCTTTGACTTGAAGAAAGTCGTCAATAAGTCCAACAACCGAAGCAGCCACAAGTGTAAAAAGTGGTAACCAAGTTTGGTTTTGACTAAAAAAGTTTAACTTTACAGTGCTTACTGATGGAAACAAAAGTGCGATTAACCAAACAATTAGAATTGTAAATAGTACACTAGCCCAAATAATAATGCCGCCCATTCTTGGAGTATTTACTTCTCTTTCTTTGTGCAGCTGGTTAAAAATTGGAGTTTCCCCTCCCCCCAAGGCTTCGTTACGTGGCTTCTTCTTCCACATTTTATTGGCGTATAAATAGTTTGTTACTGCTGGAGTTATGACGATTCCAACTGTGAATGAGATCGCAAGTGCTATGAAAATTTTAACAATATTTATAATCATCGGTGACATAAAGTTACAACTTCGAATAGTAAGTAAGCGTCGCGTTAGTGAGTGCTTCTACATCTGTAAAGCGTCCATTTTGCGTAGATCCAAGCACGACAATAATTATGCGATTGTTCGGATCGACTTCAAATGCCACGGCGAGATTACCCCCAGCAAGATCAGTCAAACCGGTTTTTGAGGCGATAATACCATGTATATTAGAAACGGTTTGATTCGTGTTATTTGCGTATTCAGAAATACCGTCTGTTGATTTAACAGTGATGGAGTTGAATTTCGTTGTTTCAAAAATATCCGGGGCGACGTGGATAGCATTGCCTAGTAGTAGCGCCACATCACGCGCAGAACCATAAGCCCCAGATAAATTAGTATTAATATCCAAACCTGATTCATTAAGAAAAAAGGTTTGTCTTAAGTCAAGTTCTCGGGCCTCATGATTCATAAGTCCAACAAAATCGCTATTAATGCCCGTCGATGCGATGACTCCTGATAAACTTTTAGCGATCGTCTCTATATCACTGTTTGAAGATGTTACGAGGGTAATACGGAGAAGGTCGTCGAGTCTCCATTTATGCACAAGACCATCACTTGCCTGGGCCTCGATGATCGTGTCTCTTGGAGCAAGTTTGAGTGCGACAAGAGCTGACATTATTTTTGTTAACGACGCGAGAGGCAATTGAGAGTTCTCATTTTTAGAGATGATTACTTTTTTTTGGCTGTCGTTATACACGACAAAAGACTGAGCATTTAAGTTAACTTCACCGAAGGAATTAAGGGCCCGTAGTTCTTTGTCGTCAGGCTTACTCACCGTTACAGGATTACTTAATCTTAAAACATAAATAGACACAACCGTCAGTAGGAAAATAAGTACAATTGGTAAAATTATAATTATTTTAGTTTTGTGGTTCTGTATTATCTGTTTCACTTTTGTTTAATTCACTTAAACCGGCTCCGAGTGATCTTTTTATTTGATCATATTCTGGAAGCTTAGCTACATCTTTAATTCCGAGATATGCCAAGAGTTCAAACGTTGGCTTATATAAGAAAGACCGTTGGTCCTTGTCATTTGGAATTCTGTTAACTAGCCCACGTATTAAAAGATTTCTTAAAATAAAACCTGAGTTGACACCTCGAATATTGTCAATTTCTACTTTCGTTATTGGGCCATAATACAGGACGATTGTTAAAGTATCAAGCGCTGCTTTACCCATTTCTGAATTTAGTGAATCTTTAACCAAACCCTCAATGACCTCCGCGACCTCCGGTGGAGTTACCAGCACAACCTCGTCATCCTTGGTCATGAGTGCAACGCCATGGATTAGTCTAGACCTCAGTACCTCAAGAGCACTTCCAATCTCTTCCTCCGAAACATTTAAAATTTTAGCCAATCGTTTGACCTTAACTGGTTCGTTTTCGTAAAATAGTATCGCTTCGATTTTTGAATCTAAATTCATACCGTTAATTATACACTGGAATGGTACTATCTCCACTTTCAATATCTATATCTGAAAAGTGTTCTCCCTGCTTTATTAAAACAATTCCTCTTTTGACTAGCTCAAGAATCGCCAAGAAGTTTACTATAACATTCACTTTTTCAGCTTTACGTACGTGTGGATCAGAACTTTTGATACCGCTGTGGAGGTTATTAAAATTCATCTTCAAGTCCTTTTGAACCCTGATAATTAATCCATCAATGGCCTCTTCGAGACTAATTACTTTTTTAAGAATAGCATTCGGTAACTTCTCTTTTTTTGGTAAGGCGTCAATAATTCGCTTAATTGATTCTAAGAAACCCGAGATGGTAACTTCATTGGTTGGGGAAAAAACCACACGAGTGTTCTTACTGTCAGAGGCAAAGAAGATCATCTGTGTACCAAACTTTTCCTTAATAAAAACTGATTTTCCCTTAATATCTCGCAAAATCTTGAGTCTTTTTTCAAGATCTTCAATACTTTCTTTCTCTTCTTGCGTTACCGATAACGTTGGGAGTAGAGAAACTGATTTAATTAGAATAAGTGTTGAAGCGATCGTTATAAAATTGGCAACATCATCAGTTGGGAATGACTCTAAGCTTTTGAGATATTCAAGATACATATCTGTAACTTGCGAAAGTGAGACATCGTTAATATGTAATTTATGCCTTTCAATCAAATCCAACAAAAGCTCGAGCGGTCCCTCAAATTGTCCAACTTTAACTTTAAATTCCTCAGACATTAGTTGAATTATAACCTTATTTGCAAAGCAGTTCTAGGTGGATTTTATTTTCTAACAATAATTTATTCCACCACTTTTATTCCGAGCTCTTTGAGTTGCTTTGTTTCGATTGGCGAAGGTGATTCCATCATGAGATCTCTCCCCTCTCCTGTCTTTGGGAAGGCAATAACCTCACGAATGTTTGGTTCGTTCGTAAAGACTGTCATAAGTCTGTCTAGTCCCCAGGCGATACCTCCATGAGGAGGAGCTCCGGCACCAAGCGCGTCTAACATATGGCCAAAATTTCTTCTGATTCTTTCGGTATTAAATCCCATTATTTCAAAAACTTTCTCAAGTGCCTCTGGTTTATGGTTTCTAATACTTCCGCCACCTATTTCAAAACCATTAAGCACGATGTCGTATTGGGTGGTCAAAATTTCTCCCAAGTTTTCTTTTTTCATTAGCTGATCTTCGTGCTCAGGTATGGCTCGAGAAAATGGGTTGTGAGTAAATGTCCACCCACCACCATCTGTTTTTTCGAAAAAAGGGAAATCTACCACCCAGCAAAAGGCGAGAAGGTTTGGATCATTTTTGTCTGTCCTAGTGTCTGGTCTATCAATACCATATTTCTCCATTGCCTCTTTGTATGGAATTCTTGGAAATGGTTTTTGTTGAATTCGTTTCTCCGGTGCCAACGTCTCTACTAATTTAATAAGTAAATCTTCTATCAAATTCATCACATCTTCTTTATTTACAAATGACATCTCTAGGTCAAGCTGTGTAAATTCGGGCTGCCTGTCACCCCTTGTGTCTTCATCCCTAAAACATCTTGCAATTTGAAAGTATTTTTCAAACCCCGCAACCATTAAAAGCTGTTTATATTGTTGTGGCGATTGCGGAAGTGCATAGAACTTACCGTGATAGAGTCTCGACGGCACAACGTAGTCCCGCGCCCCCTCTGGTGTTGATTTGGTTAATATCGGAGTTTCTATCTCAACAAAACCTTCGTCTGAGAGATTATTTCTTATAAATCTAATAATCTCGTGCCTTAGTCTAATATTACGCTGCAGCCGTTGTCGTCTTAAATCTAAATATCTATATTTAAGCCTTGATTCCTCGCCTATTTCCATACCATCACCAGCAACATCAAACGGCAGAGTTGTAGCTTCATTTAAAACTGTAGCCGAAAGAATTTCGATTTCGAGTTCGCCGTTCTGTTCTTTGGTGTTCACCATCTTCTCGGGTCTTTTGTTTACTTTACCCGTGATCTCTACCACCCACTCCGAGCGTAATTTTTGGACTGATTCATGTGCCTCTTTGTGGCTTGGTAGCGCAACCATCTGAACCTTGCCAGTTGCGTCTCGAAGGTCGATGAATACTAGTTTACCGTGGTCGCGCCTAACGTCCACCCAACCAGAGACCGTCACCTCCTCTCCTATCTTTTCTTTTAATTTTCCAATATAAGTTCTTTGCATAATTCAGTTTTAGTAATTAAGTTTCATTACATCTTTAACCATATCTAAAGTTTTTGTGGCATTTATTCTTGCGGTGCGACCACCGTCGTCTACAACATCATTAACCTCCGCATCTGAGATAAGCGATCTCTTTCCCTGAAAATCGATGACGAAATCAGCTAGCTTTTCACCGAGCTCTTTTTTAAATGACCCCACTACCTGTTTACCAGCCATGTGATCTTTTACAAATGCCTCGGTGTTAATATTAAATTCCTTTGCAATAGTCAAAAGACTCTCAAGATTTACGGACATCGTGTTCTCGGTGGCAGTTTCCGCACGAGAAATCTTTTGTTTAATAACCTTATCAGAATCACTCAAAAAGAGACATCCTTCTGGATGAGACTTGCTCATTTTTCCAGGACCCTTGAGTGACAATATTCTCAGATTAGCAACATCGTGCGCCTGAGGTAAGGTAAAGACATCTCCAAATTCGGCATTAAACTTTCCGCCAAATTCACGCGTCTTTTCTAGGTGTGGTAATTGATCTTGTCCAATTGGAACTATCGAAGCGTTGTGTATCAAAATATCCGCTGCCATGAGTATTGGATAGTAACCAAGGAGTGCATTAGCTTGCCCCTCTGTTTGATTTGCTTTAAGTTTCTCCTTTAATGTTGGCACCCGCATAAGATCATTAAATGTTGTGTATCGAGATAGAAATAGTGATAAGTAAGAAACAAGTTCACCGATCTGGCTTTGAATATAGACATGTACTCTTCCAGATTTAACGAACTCACCAAGTCCGAGTGCCAAATAATCTTTAACAACTTCAAACCTATACCTTGCGACTGTTGCAGCGTCGTTGTCAGTTAGACCATGTAAGTCTGCAACAAATACAAAAAATTCTGCCTCAGGATATTTTTTCAGCGTATCAAGCAGTGGCTTAACGGCTCCAAGATAATTACCTATATGCAAATCTCCTGTTGGCCTTATACCCGTTACAATTATTTGCTTTTTCATCTCTTTTGGCATATTTGAAATACTATCAAAAAACGAACCAAAATCCAATTTTTTGATGTTGACAGAGAGTAAGCGTTAGTGTAGTTTTGATTCTATATTGGTCCTTGATTTTGGATGTTACTATCTCGCAATCTACGCGAGGTAAGGAGGATTAGATGTTTAAGGCTCGTTTTCTTTTGGGTGTTGTGATGGCGCTATCGGTTGTTGCTTATAACTATATCTCTGGAACTAATTGGTCTGCTGATGCCAAGACCCTCGCTCACTTTTTGGATGGAGTATTGTACGCGGCAGCGTGTATCGCAATGACGATTAGTTTTGTAACACTTAACGACAAGGGTGAGATCCCGATCGGATCTCTGACGTATCGATATATGTCGTGGATTAATGGTGGGTATGTCCCCAAGCAGATCAAGCTTTGCCCCGCCTTTTGGTGGATCGTTGGTAACTTGCTTGCGGTGAGCACAGCTATTGGTGTCGCCGCGCTGTTTATTACCGTTGCCATTCCCACTTTTTTGAAGATGATTGTTGCCTTCCTTACTTACCTATTTACACAGCCGGCTACCGCTGCACTATTTGCCGGACAACTGGTATTAGGTACCTCTGCCGTCGCCGTAAGCTTTTATGGACTTATAACTCTTTGTGGATACTTTGGCGCCAAGGAACCAATCCCAGCCGCTATGTCTAGTGTTATTTGTGTTGGTGTGAGTACTTTTGGCACCGCAAGTCTTCTAGATTATTGCGCGCTTCATCATGTGTCGATCCTTCAAGCTATTTGGGCCGGAGTTCTAGGATTCATTCATACAGGAATTCCGGTAATTGGTGCCGCGTTGGGCATCCTCTGTGGTCTGGCCGCGGCGGTCTGCGCCTTTGTGTATTCGTGGGATTATTCCTACAATAATCTGCTACCTGTAGCTCGCGAATCATTTATTGGGCAGTTTGCATCGGCTGCACTTGGCACCCTTTGCCCAGTCATCCAGATTGAGCAGAGAAGTAATTCGTAGATATCTTAGAGATTCCCCAACCATTGCGTTGGGGATTTTATTTTATAAGGAGTACTCGAAGAAGCAGAGCCGTAAAGAGGGAAATAACCTTATCTTTTTTATTATATTTAAACATTCTTAGTAATATGTTCTCTTCTTTTTCGGGTGGGGCTAATTCATCTAAAAATTGACTGATCTCAAATTTGAGTTGGTCAAGCGTAACAATTCGAAGATTGGCATTTCTGGCTATTGTTACTGATCCCCTCTCTTCAGAAACTATTATTATGAAAGCATCTGAACGCTCAGAAAGTCCGAGTCCGGCCGTATGTCGAGTGCCCAAGTTACCAAACTTTTTAAAATTTTCTGATAATGGCAAATGTGCTCCAAATTTTTTTATCTGTCCGTTTTCAATTAAAACAGCACCGTCGTGGCCGGGTGTTCTTGTGTCAAAGATACTCAGAATTAATGGTTCAGACACCATGCCATTAAGCTCATAGCCTCCGTCGAGATATCTTTCAACATGCTGTTTACCCTCAAGTACAATCAGCGCCCCTATTTTCTTTTTTGCAAAATGTTGGACAGAGTTAATCAACACATTAATGGATTCCTTGTGAATGGGAATTTCATCTTCGGCAAATGGGTTAAAAAAGGAGACAGAAAAGTTCTCAAAGAACCTACGAAGTTCTTTTTGGAATAATATAACGAGAATAATAACAAAGAAGGAGAAAAATCCGTTAAACAAGGCTGTTGTTAGCTTGAGATTTAAATATGCTGCAAATACGTAGACAATGACGAGTACTGCAATTCCACGAAAAATAAAAATTGACTTTGTTTTTCGTAGTAAGGTTAACGCCGCATAGATAAAAACAGCTGTAATTGTGACATCAATAACATTTACTAAATTGTGTATTGTTAGGTAATTCAAAACTATTTTAGTATCCTAATAATCTTTGTGATTTGTCATGCTCCCTAATTTTTTCATGGGCCTTTGCTTCAATCTGCCTGATTCTTTCACGCGTTACGCCAAATTCTTTTCCAACCTCCTCTAGCGTTCTCATAACCCCATCGATCAACCCGTGTCGCATCTCTAATATTTTTCTTTCCTTTGGTGAAAGATCGTTTAAAATATCTTTAATTTGATCGGACAAAATTCTCCTTGCGGCCTGATTATCTGGTGAAATAATTTTTTCATCAG
>JACQCW010000042.1 GCA_016201425.1 Candidatus Vogelbacteria bacterium
TTATGCCGGCCAAACTCGATAATTGAGAAGCCAAATAATTACAGTTCGCCACACGTTTGTCTACTAAATCTTTGAGTTTACGGAGCTGTACCCTGCCTATGGCCGCCTGTATTTCTGTCATTCGAAAGTTAAAACCCAGCATGTTGACCAAATCCGTATCTCCTTTCTCTTCAACTACAGCCTCAGCGTGATTTCTAATCAGCCTCAAACGGTTTGCGAAATCATCGTCATTAGTCACAACAACACCACCCTCTCCGGTATGAATATGTTTATGATAATTCAGAGAATATACTCCCATATCACCCAATGTTCCTGCATATCTATTTTTATATTTTGCACCTGGGGCCTGGGCACAGTCTTCTATCACTATTAGATTGTGTTTCTTTGCTATGGCGTTTATTTTATCCGCATCATATGGTTGTCCAAAAAGATCGACAATAATGATCGCCTTAGTTTTGTCAGTAATCTTTGATTCAACTGATTCTGCGTCTAGGCAAAATAAATCTTTTTCTACTTCGGCAAAAACCGGAATAGCTCCATATAGCAACGGTGCCGTCGCCGAAATACACATCGAATATGGTGTAACTATGACTTCGTCCCCGGGGCCAACGTGTGCAGCGCCCACAGCAGCCTGCAGTCCAGAAGTTGCCGAGTTAACAGCAATAGCATGCTTTACACCGAAGTACTCCGCCCACTCTTTTTCGAAAGATTGTACTTCTGGTCCACCCAAAAAATCCTCGTGCCAACAGCCGAGATAACGCGATAAAATGCCGGAGTCTAGAACCCGATCCACTTCCCTTTTTTCATCTTCACCAATAAACTTATATGCTGGGAATTTTTTCGTTCTCACGGGACTTCCCCCAAATATAGCTAGGTCACTGTTCATAGACATGTCATGTTATATGATATAATACCCGAATAAAATAATATAGGTTACTTATAATTATGGACACAATTTTACCAAACGAACAACAGTTACAAGAAGCACTGATTTCCAAGAAAGAATACCGAGAACTTTACCGAGAGTCAGTGAAAGAGCCTGAAAGGTTTTGGGCCACTGTCGCTTCTAACGAAATTGAGTGGTTCAAAAAATGGAATAAAACACTCGAATGGGATTATCCGCACTACAAATGGTTTGTTGGGGGCAAAATAAACATCACACACAATTGTCTGGATCGTCACATTAAAAATGGTAACGGGGACGCTGTTGCTCTTGTGCATGTAGATGAGAACTACAAAGAAACCATTGTAACTTACTCTGAGCTTTTACAAAAAGTTAATCGACTCGCTAATGGACTATTATCACTTGACGTTGTTAAGGGAGACCGAATAGTTTTATACATGCCCTTAATGATTGAACAGGTTGTTACCATGCTCGCTTGCGCCCGTATTGGTGCCATTCACTCAGTGATATTCGCTGGATTTAGCGACAAAGCCGTTCGCGAACGCATCATCGACTTACAAGCCAAAATAATTGTCACGGCAAATTGGACAATAAGACGTGGCCAAAAAAAGGAGTTGAAGCCGACCATCGATGAAGCCATCGAAGACCTTGAATTTGTTAAACACGTGATTGTAGTACAGCGTGACCAGGATAGATACGTTTTAGTCGAAAAAGATGTTGATTACGAAAAATTGGTTGCCAACCAAAGTGACACGCTGAAACCAGAGATAATGGATGCAGAAGATCCTCTATTTGTATTATATACCTCTGGATCAACAGGAAAACCCAAGGGAATAGTTCACACGACGGCGGGATATAGTCTCTATGCCCACTACACCTCTAAATGCGTTTTTAACTTAAAGAAGGGCGATGTTTATTGGTGCACAGCCGATCCAGGCTGGATTACTGGGCATAGCTATGTAGTTTACGGGCCGCTGTCTGTTGGTGCGACATCAGTAATGGTAGAAGGTGTTCCTGACTATCCATCACCTGACAGGTGGTGGAAATTAATCGACAGATTTAAAATTAATGTTTTGTACACTTCTCCCACTGCCATCCGAATGCTTCGAAAGCTGGGTGAACAACATATTAAGGGACACGACCTATCGTCACTAAAAATTATTGGGAGCGTAGGTGAACCAATCAGTCCGCAGATCTGGGAGTGGTTCTATGAGCACATCGGAAGAAAAAAGTGTGTGCTAGTTGATACTTGGTGGCAAACAGAGACTGGTGGTCAGATGATTGTATCCTTACCTGCCCTCTCCCAAAAACCAGGTAAAGCTGGTCTACCTTTTTTCGGTATTGAAGTTGATATTATTGATAAGAACGGTAACTCCGTTCCGAACAACGCGAAAGGTTTGTTGGTGATCAAAAAACCGTGGCCTGGGGCAATGAGAACTTGCTGGAACAACGATGAGAGATTTGCAAAATACTGGACTGAAATAAAGGACGCATATCTAGCCGGCGACATTGCTATCCGAGACGACGACGGATATATTCAGATTCTAGGCAGAAGTGACGATCTCATAAACGTCTCTGGCCATCGCATAGGCACAGCGGAAGTTGAGAGTGCACTCGTTTCGCATATTGCTGTCGCCGAAGCGGCAGTAATCGGAAAGCCTGACGAAATAAGAGGAGAGGTTATCAAAGCGTTCATCATACTAAGGGCTGACCGTATTCCAAATCAAGAATTAGTTGAAGATATAAAGTTCCATGTACGTCGCGAGATTGGTAGCCACGCTATTCCTTATGAACTTGAATTTGTGGACAAATTACCAAAAACTCGAAGCGGTAAAATCATGAGACGTGTTCTACGCGCAAAAGAGATGGGACAAGACCTTGGCGATCTCACGACCCTAGAGGATTAAATTATTCACGCGACACGACCAAGAAACTGTGTGGCAATTTTCTGGACTTCTAAGGCTTGTTCTGCGGTGCACAAAAGATCTTCTTGGCCATTTAAATATTTAACGGCATTGTCAACCATGTTATACATGACATTACCATAATCTGTTTTGATCTTTTTGGGTCCAGAAAGAATTAAATAACCTTTATATCTTGGGTCATCAACCACATGACGAACCAAGACGTTGAAACCGTCGTTTATAATTGTAAATCTTGCCCTCTCAAATAAAATATCCATCTCGAAAATCGAATATACTCTCTCATCCCCGGCCATCAAATAAAACTGAGGACACTTCTCGAATGACGCAAAACCACCTACGGTCTTATCTGAACTTTTATAATCCATACGACCAAAAAGACTCTTCGATTCTTTTAATTTACCGAAGAAAAATGCCGCAAGATCTAAAAGATGCGAGCCATTATGCAAAATGCCTTTTGTATAAATACCACTGGCAGTCAATACTTGGCCATATTTATTTTGATTAATATCGTTTTTTAATGTCTGAAATGTTTTAGAAAATCTTCTGGAATAGTTTACAAGAATCGGTATTTTTTTATTTGAATAACATTCAATAACAGCCAACGAATCTTTTAAATTAGTTGTGAGCGGCTTTTCGCAGATAACCAATTTCGGTTTGTAATCTACTACGCTCATCAAAATATTTGAGTGGTATTCATCTGGGACACAAACACTCACGATATCGGGTCTTACAGCTGTCATCATATCTGACATATCTTCAAAAGAGTTAGTCCCCCAAACTTTCGCCGCTGATGACGATTTATTTTTATCCATATCAAAAAAGCCCTCAAACAAGATCCGCGGGTGCTTTGTTAGCGCATGAGCGTGAGTCACAACATCTTTTGATTTTGGTGAATCAAAAAAGGCACCAATTCTACCGGCCCCTATTACCACTGACTTGTACTGCTTTTTTTTAAACTTTTTTTTGCTTAACATTCTTATTAATTTTCACTAATGTAGGGTTTTCTCTTAGCAGCTTTATTACTTCCTTGTAACTAAAAAGTGGATCAATTAACAACAATCTCTCAAAAATATTCTCTATAAGCATGAGGTCGTTTTTCTCATCTAAGGTTACTCTTAAATCACCGCTTAAGTCTTCGTCTGACGCCTGCAAACTGTAAGTTTTATATTTCTCAGGATGTGTATAAATATAATACGTAACGTGCTCGCGATCTCTTGGGTCGTGGGTGAGATTTGACACTTCTTCTAAAACCCTTACAGGAAATACTTGTGCATCGAAGCCATTTGCAAAGGTCAACGGCTCCATGTTATTTGCCAAATAATCGACATCTCTTTTAAAGAACTCTGCGATTGCTTGATCAATTAACCGATAATCACTCAGCGGACAATCCCCTGTCAACTCGATAATAACATCAGCGGAAACGCTTTTAGCGGCACCCAACACGCGACTCAGCACATCCTCCTCACTGCCCCTAAAACACTTAACACCTAGAGACTTAGCCAAATCATCTATCTCATCATCGGGTTTGTTGACTGTAGTTGCAATCACAATCTCATCCACAAATTTACTGGGCTTGATCCTTTCGATCATCCGCTCGAGAACCGGCTTTCCTACAAGCGGCATTAAGACCTTGCCTGGTAATCGACTTGACGCCATCCGCGCTTCAATCGTTGCTACAACTTTTTTTGCTGTGTGTAAGTACATATTTTCCAAATCTCTATAACCCATGAACTAATATTTCCTCAATTGCATGAACGTGATTAACGATATTTTCCTCTACACTAATATCTGCCGCGTCTTGATACCAACCACTTCTAAAGCCCTTGAAGGTTGTCGCGTCCAATGCTACCAAATAATTTACGACCTCCTGACTCTCCACGATCGGACTGTCTATAATCTTTTTGATAGCCATTTTAGTGTCTGAAAAATTTGAAACCTTGTAAACACCTCCACAGTCACGATACCATGCGTGACCAAAAACGATCGCTGGCTTCCCACGCAACAATCCTTCCCAACAAGCTGTCCCAGTTATCGAAGCAACTGCTTGTGAGTTTCTTATCAGCGTATAAGTATCTGTATCCATCGGCATCAATTTAACATTCTTATTTTTTACCATCTCCTCATAATAACCCTTGTGTCGATAGCTAAAATATTCTAAGGCTCTTGGGGTCCATTCGGCTGGGTGCTCTTTAACATATATCAACCAGCCCGGTGGCAAACTTTTTGATAGTACTTCGACGGCAAGAATCTGATCAACAAAAGCATCTCCAAGCGGTGAAGTAGTACCCTCAGGCTGATAGTGCAGCGGCATATAGATGTACTTTTTGTTAAAGTCTGGAATCCATTGCAATCTAACATAGTCTGATATTGAATTACGGCCAAATTTCCTCTTGATGAATCTAAACGATGAGACCAAAAAACTGGGTTTAGCAATTTGTTTGCAAATTACACCAAATTTCAATCTAAGTAAATTGTAACCCCGATACATATCAAAGAAACGTTTTACATATTCGGGAGAGTTGTTTTGGCCAACATCAATTTGCTTCAAGTAATACTTCTTAATATCAGAACTCAGGTTATTTACAGTATAACTTTTACCTTTTAGCGCACTTATTTTATCTCTCAATTTATCACTTCCTATGGTAAAGTCCTCGGTTATAAAAGTTCGATCACGTATACTTGTTGGTTCAAAAATTAAAGTCTTAATACCCAATTTTTTAGCCAACGAGAAAAGAACATAGTTGTATACCGTATGAGGCAAGGCGGGAAATATAATTCTTTCCGGACTAAACTTTTTTAGTATGTAATTCCAATAACTCAGATAGTGATAATAAATATGCTTTCTCTCTAACACTCCAACACCTTCAAATCGCTTATTCATCATGGTAAGTACAACTGACTCAGTTTCATACATCTGGCCAATTAGGTCCATGCCAACCGGTTCTATCTCTGAAAGGTCAAAGTTTTTAGGCGGGATCCCCATATACGCATCGTCATGGTCGTGAAAAACAGTTCCAGGGAAATCAGCAGGATCAACATCAACCCCGATATCACATGCGGTCCAGTACAAAATCTGATGATTTTTTTTGAGCTTTTTTGCGATCTCAATCATCCCAATCTCTTTACCATTCCATCCTATCAAAAACAATTTCATAAATTATTTAGTTTCTGGCATTATAAACCCTAAAAAAATAAGACTGCTCATTATTTAGAAGCTCTTTCGGATCAATGCTCTTGCCAAGACCACTCTCTGTTTTTGCCCGCCAGATAACTTAATCCCCCGTTCGCCGATTATTGTTTCAAATCCGTTAGGTAACCCAATAATATGATCGTAGATATTTGCCAGTTTGGCAGCCTCGATAACGTCATTGTGCGTAACAGTATCCGAATAAAATCTAATATTATTTTCAATGGTATCGTTTAGAAGAAAAACATCCTGAGACACATAACCGATGTTGGACCGCCAGCTCTGCATGCTAACATCATTTACATTAACTCCATCAAGTAACATCATCCCAGTTGTCGGTCTCTGTAAACGTAGAGCAATATCTGCGATAGTGGTTTTGCCAGAACCGGACGGACCAATCAAGCCGACAGTCTGCCCCTTATTTACGGTGAAGCTTATATCAGATAGTGTGTCCTTGACTGAATCAGTGTGCGTAAATGACACGTGATTAAATTCCAAACCAGACGAAAAGAGGAAACTTTTCAAACCAGAATCAGACTCTCGAGATGCCAAGGCCTGTTTCTCATACTTCAATAAATTTCTCAGATATGGCACCGCTGTGACGACTCCATGAAGATATGACTGTAGGCTCTGTATTTGTGCGAAAATTCTGCTTATTGCATAAATAATTATACTAAAGTAAGCCAAGTTAAAAGTAGAAGTTTTATAAAACATTGCAAACACAGCCAATATAAATACGACGCTAAACAAACTGATCGCCACGTCTGTAACAGACGAAACCAAGATTAGATCCATCCTGTTTTTTTTCATATTGCTGAAGAACAGCAACGCTCTTTGTATTACGCTGCTCTCAACAGCGGCAGACTTTATACTTTTCATTCCCACAAAACTTTCATTCACGTGATGAGAAAGTTCCTTATAAACGCCCTCTTGACGCTCATTGGCAAGCCTATTTTTAGAGAATAATGGTCTGAACAAAATAAAAGTCGACAGCCCAGCAACAGCAGCAAAAACTGTAATGATTCGAGAAATTTCAAAGGCTATAAATATGTAAACAAATATTTTCGCAATTACAAGAATTATGGTACCGACCAAAGCAAGAAGGTAACTACTGTTATTAACATCAGTTATAAGTACCTGATCTAAATAGCCGAGCTTCTGTTTAGACAGATGTGACCAATCAGATTCTAATACTGACTTAAACAACTTACCTCTTGCTTGTTCTTCATAATTGGTTGCAATAAAGTTAGTGAAGTACGTAATTAAAAATAAAATTATCCCCTTAAAAACAAATAGAAACGCCACAAAGAAAAAAAGTGTCCTGAGGCTCAGTGGCAAGTTAACATACGAAAATAGTTGCTCTATAATTTTAGAAACAGCATCTTTCGATCCGTACTCATCTTTGACAAAAAAAGATAAAAAGGGGATAACAACAGACAAACCAATACCCTCCAAGGCGCCGTTTATCAAGCTTAAAAAAGTTAAAATTAAAATCTGTAGTCGATACGACCAAAATGCCTCTCTAAGAGTATCAAGAATGCTCCGAGCGTGAATTAGATCAAAAATCTTGAACAAATCTGGTTAAATTAATAGTTTGCTGGTATGATGCTGGTATAAATAAATATTGAATGAAAATCTGCCTCATCTTACAACGCAACTTTGCGTACATAGGTCACAGTATCGCAATGACCATAAAAGAAAAATACGGAGAAAGCGAGTTTTGTGGCTACGTAAGTTTAAGATCAAGCCACGATTTTTTAAAAAAACAACCTGATGTTCATTATACATCCTTGTTGTTGGATGAGGAAATACATGAAAGATTTCGAGGGGCTTCACTCGATCTAAATTATTTAAATAAATTGGAAAATGAATACGGCTATCCAACCCTGTGGCCTTATTTAATATCGGATAGAGTAGTAATTTCCGGGCAACTTCTAAGAGAATACCCTCACGACACACCTCAGTATAGCCACGAAGACATGCTAAAAATAATCCAGGTAAAATCTCTTGCCATATCTAAGTTTCTTGATGAGGAAAAACCAAACGCTCTTATCTACTCTGTCGTGGCCGGAGTTGGAAACACACTTTTATATCAGATGGCGAAAAAACGAGGTATAAAAATGCTAGGAATTGTCCCTACTACCATAAAAAAAAGATATACAATTAGCCCATCCCACAATTTTTTCTTCGAAGTCAAGAAAAATATAGTGTCAAAGGAACTTTTAAACGAGGCAAAAGACTTTTTAGAGCAATTTAGAAAAAATCCTCTCCCATACAACGCCAACTTTAGTCCCGAAAAACAAAATATAAACCGAGCAGGCCAGTTAAAATTTCTAATGCCAAAAAATTTAGTTCGTTCTTTTTTTGCAATTAATTCCGAATTCAAGAAATATATATGTGTCAAAAATAACGACTACTCATCAGTTAAGCCATGGTTTTTTTTGTTCGATCGAATTAAACGCAAATTAAGAAATTTGCGCGGACAAAATGACTTATACGATAAATTCAATCCAAATGAAAACTTTGTATTCTATCCTCTTCAAGTCGAGCCAGAAATGTCATTATCCGTTCAGGCACCTTCATACTTTAGCGACCAGCAATACTTGATCAAACAGATCGCAATGTCGCTACCTGTTGGGTTTAAGCTTTATGTAAAAGAACACCCACAAATGGCCGAATACCGACCCAGAGCCTTCTATAAAAAAATAAAAGGAATCCCCAATGTAAAGCTGATTAATCCATCAATAAAAAGCTTTGACATTTTCCCTTATGCCAAACTTATAACAACAATCAACGGCACGAGTGGCTGGGAAGCATCCATGCTCAAAAAGCCAGCAATTACCTTCGGAAGTACATTTTACAATCAACTGTCTTTTGTGAAGAACTGCAAAAGCATCGCCGATCTGCCATTAATGATCAAGGAACAGCTCGAAAATTTTAAATACAGCGAAGAAGAGCTGGTAAATTTTATTGCCAACATTATTTCTGACTCTGTGGATGTCGATTTACCAAAACTCTGGGACGTTGAATCTGACATGGACAAAAAAAGATTAGGGCTCAGACCGCTTGTAAACTTAATTATCTCAAAAATTTTACCTCCTGTGACCAAAAGTAGCCCGCTCAGTTATAATGTTACATGAGTCCAAAAACCCATAAAAAATATGATATTTGTGTAATCGGTGGCGCTGGACACATTGGTCTACCCCTGGGTATTACCTTTGCGAATAGCGGATTTAAAACAACCCTACTTGATATAAACAAGGAAGGTCTCCAAAAAATTAAGGATGGTAAAATGCCATTTAAAGAGGAAAGTGGTGAAAAAGAGTTAAAAAAAGCTCTCTTAAGTAAAAAACTCTCCACAAGCACGTCGCCTGAAGTCATCTGCGACTGTGACATAATTGTTGTTGTTATAGGCACACCAGTAGACGAGTATCTCAATCCCGATTTTAGAGGAATCATTCGTCTGGTTGATACTTATATCCCCCACTTTAAAGATGGACAAACTTTAATTTTACGAAGTACGGTGCTACCAGGCACTTCAGAAAAGATCCAAAACTATCTTTACCAAAAGGGGAAAAAGATTAGTGTGGCATTTTGTCCTGAACGTATCATCCAAGGAAAAGCTTTAATTGAATTAAAAGAGGCTCCTCAAATAATTTCAGCCTTCTCAGAAACTACTCTAAAAAAAGTTGAAAAAATTTTTAAAAAAATTACAAAGAAAAAAATAATTAAATTGAAGCCAATCGAGGCGGAACTCGCTAAACTTTACTCAAATGCTTGGAGATATATAAGCTTCGCGGTCGCCAATCAATTCTATATGATATCGAAGGATCATGATCTAGATTATGTAAAGATACACGAGGCAATGACCGAAGATTACCCGAGGAACAATGGGTTGCCGATGCCGGGATTTGCTGCCGGACCCTGCCTCTTCAAAGACACAATGCAACTCTCGGCCTTCGCCCACAACAACTTTTTCCTTGGACACTCTGCAATGCTCATTAATGAAGGACTGCCAGCTTTTATAGTTAACAAACTCAAACAAAAGCATAATCTAAGAGATAAAAAGATTGGCATTCTCGGTATGGCCTTCAAGGCCAACAATGATGACCCCAGAGATAGCTTGGCATACAAGCTGAAAAAAATAGCTCATACAGAATGTAAAGAAGTTTTTTGTCATGATATTTACATTAAAGACCAGGATTTCCACTCACTAGAGAAAGTTTTAGAGAAATCAGATATTATTATCCTTGCGACACCGCATAATGAGTACAAACGCATTGATCCCAAAAAATACCCAAAAAAAACGTTCATCGATATTTGGAGTTTTTGGAATTAAAACTAATATGAAATCATGAAAATACTTGTAACAGGCTCAGCTGGTTTTATTTCAGGTTATCTGGTAGACGAGTTACTGAAAAACGGGCATACAGTTGTGGGCATAGACAACTTTAGCAAATACGGCCCGATCGAAAAGAGTTATGATAAAAACAAAAACTATAAATTTTTTCGAGGCGATGTAAAAGACTTCGACTTAATGAAAAAACTTATAACTGATTGTGACCAGATTGTAGCCTCTGCGGCCATGATTGGTGGAATATCCTATTTCCATGAATTAGCCTACGACCTACTGGCGGAAAACGAAAGAATAATAGCATCGACCTTTGATGCGGCGATTTGGGCGTATAAAAACAGAAAGCTCAAAAAAATAAATGTGTTATCTTCATCTATGGTATTTGAAAGTAGTAAAACTTTTCCAAGTAAAGAGGGAGATCAGCTATCAATTCCACCACCGCTATCGACCTATGGTTTTCAAAAACTATCATGCGAATATTTCGCAAAAGGCGCACACGAGCAGTATGGCCTACCATATACAATTATAAGACCATTCAACTGTGTTGGAACAGGAGAAATGCGCGCGAAATGTGATAAAGAAGTTATCTCGGGAAATGTAAAACTGGCGATGAGCCACGTTGTGCCGGATTTAGTACAAAAGATAATAAAGGGACAATACCCATTGCACATCCTAGGAAGTGGTAAGCAAATAAGGCACTATACGTACGGCGGAGACCTAGCTAGGGGTATAAGGATGTGCATTGAAAAGAAAGAAGCCACCAATCAGGACCTCAACCTCTCCACAAAAGAACCAACAACGGTACTCGATCTCGCCAAAGTAATTTGGAAAAAGATAAATCCAAGTAAACCCTTCAAGCATGTGTCCGACACACCGTTTATTTATGATGTGCAAAAAAGAGTTCCATCAACGTCTAAAGCAAAAAGACTGCTTGGTTATGAAGCAATAAC
Organism: Candidatus Vogelbacteria bacterium; assembly: GCA_016201425.1. The sequence goes on from JACQCW010000042.1 coordinate 11,321, forward strand.
TCCTCTCTCTAAAATTTTGGATGAAGTAATTCCCTGGATTCAAGAGCAAGTTCGAATTGGTAACATTTAAATGAAGATTTTTTTTGTAACTTCAAAGCTGAACTTCGAAACTGCCGGTGGCTCCATAGAGGAATTCGACCTAATGATCAAAGACTTGATCAGGCTAGGTAACGATGTAACGGCAGTAACAGTGTTTTCTCACGGCAACAATATACCAACACCACTTCCCTATAAACTAATCGCAGAAGATTGCAGATCAAAAAGCTTGCTTGGCATTGCATGGTCGGCTTATAAGATTTTTAAAAAATATTCAGACCAAGCGGATTTTTTTCAGGTTGACGGACATATATTTTTATATGGGGCTGGACTTTATCGTCTTTTGGGCGGGAAAACGCCAATTTCGGCATTTTTTAACAGAGAACTTATTTGCTGGCCAGAAAACGTGTCCCATCTATTTGTAAGTAACAGTAAAAACATACTTATTGCAATAAAACAGTCGATCAGAAAAGCAATAGAGAAAAATATCGGTATGAAAGTAGCGAGCAAAATTGACATCTTATCGTTCACAAACCCCGTACTCCAAAATTTCTATGAAAGATTCGGCCTAAGAAAAGATGCTGGATCCTTAATTCTTAGCGATCCACTGGATTTTCAAAAAATTATGAACTTAGGTGGGGTTACAGAAACATCCTACATAGACCGTAACAAAACAAGCGGTGTGATTAATCTATTTTATTCAAGCCGCATGGTGCCGGGCAAAGGATTTGACCTCTTACTTGAAGCATTCAACAAAATCGAAAGCAAAGACCATTATCATCTGATCCTTGGTGGCAGTGGGCCGGAAGAGAATCTAATTAAACAAAAAATAAAATCTCTAGACATAGAAAAATATGTTGAGTTGACGGGCTGGCTTAACAAAAAAGATCTTTACAAATACCACAAAACTGCTGACATCTTCATTCAGCCACGATGGAGAACCGAGCTTACATCCGTTACGCTATTCTATGCGATGGCTTTTGGCCTGCCATGCATTTTACCAGGAGGTGGTGGTCTAGAATGGTCGGCCAAAGGTGCAGCTATCTACTTTAAAGATTCAGACTACCAAGATTTAGCCATACAAATAGAAACATTGGGTAACGACAGCCTCCTCCGTGAAAGATTATCCAAAAACTGCTACAAGAGACTGAACGATCCGGAAATTGACCACCGATCAACCATCAGCAGACTAAACGATGCCATGTTGACACTAAAAAAATGACACCTAGATAGCTAAATATTTATAAAGATATATTCCCTGATTTTTACTTAATTCAGTAATTCGAGAACTCAAGAAAGAAAGATCAAACTCTGAGTCTTTATTTTTATCCCACACAAAATACTTGATATCATAGTGAGAAAATAATTGAACGATACCATCTTTGTGTTTCAAGAATTTATCGGTATATTCTTTATCTAAAGAGTTTATTAATGTCGTGCGTTTGACCAAGACTGTCGGATCATTATTTTGCAGTCTGCTCATATAATCATAATAGTCAAAACCAGAGCTAAGCCCCTCTAGATTATAATACAGATTTAGATATTTCAAATTATTCTTATTGGATAGAGAATTTTCTATAAATTCATTAAGGCTATTTCGGGCCGACTTATTTAAATATATATATAAAAACAAACTATCCTTCAAATGTTGCACGTCTGTGTTATGCAGTAATGCAGATCCAGCATAAAAAATATCGTGATTTGTATAGATCGGTATCAAATAGGAGTCTGATGGATCCATGCTATTTAACACCACAGAATCTGTAGCGTCCGCATTTAAAATATTCAATATAGGTTTATAATTTTGCTCATACTTCTTGGCATCAACGGTCGTCAAAGTCGATCGGTACTGACCAACGGCAGTATTCAAAAAAACGAGTATCGTGAGAAAAAGAAAAGTTAACTCTTTGTAAATTTTCGACGGCAACAAACCCCAGATCAAGTACAAAGACAACACGATCGAAACTGGAACAACAAAATACCAGTAGTAATGACCGAATTGCAGCATTTTACCCGATAAAATCTGTTGGTTCAATGCGATCCATCCAGTTATAATTAGCGATAGAACAAACCACCTATTCTTGTCATCATCGAGTCTCCAAAAATTTATGGCGAATATTATCATCGTAATAAAACCAATCTTACTAAAGATCGGCTGATGTCCGGTAGATGACCACGCAAAATAAGAGATTTGTTTCCCCATACTAGTTCTTAAAAACCCGAACAGACTTACCACATTATATAAGCCGAGTATCACTCCCAGACAAAACGAAGCAAACACTCTTTTGGACAAGCCAAACTCCCGCCTTAATATTAGGACAACAATCAGAGCGAAGTACGACGCTGCAATAAACGTCCAAGTGTAAAAATATATGTAGAATGAGGCTCCAAAAATGACTCCAGCAATAATGTCATTCTTAAGATCACGAACCTTGCAAGAACGAAGAAGAAATAAACAATGCGAGAAGAAAAATATGGAAGAAACGTATGGATAGATCTGCCGTCCATACATATTAAAATCGTCAAAAAAAAGAGCTTTATTATAAATAATGGAATAACCACCGACAACAAACAAAGAAGCGATAATTGAAAGTTGCTTGTCTGAAGAAAGTTCAAAGCAAAACAAATATATAACAATAAGCAAAAAAAATACACCGACAAAATTGTAAAGATTGTATATTGAAACAATATCAATCTTATCCTGAAGACCCAAAATTAGCACCGGTGCAAGCATAACTTTTTCCGCGTAAGAAAAATATGGATCTTGCCCATCTTTACCCTCGTGCAACACAGAATTGCCTAGACTATGGTGCTCCAACACTTCCTTTCCCCTCGCTAAATATTGATGCACGTCAGTACCAAAATGCGCTATGTTAATACCCTGATAACTCCCTGAGTCGATATATGGGAAAATTATTACTGGCATCATTACAAGAATAGTCAAAGAAAGACTTAGGAAAATAAGTAGCCAATTATCGCGCATCGTTCTAATAAATCGCAGCATATTTAGAAATTTAACTTTTTATAAATTGAATGATACCATTATGTTGATATCATAAAAAGCAACAAATGGACTCAAAAAAACGACTCGGAAAAATTATAGCATTTTATTTCACCATTTTCGCTATATTTACAATATTATTTTTTTGTTATTTTTATTCACCACTTTTTTCTAGTCAATGGGTTTTGTTTTATCGTGGTATTGAATTACTTTTAATCACAATATTCTCAACTTTGCTGGTCGGAATCATAATTAACAATCACTGGTTTCGTTTAACTCAGGAGAGCCTTATCGCTGCACTTATAGTTTCGCTATCTATCCACGTCAGTTTTTTTGTGATCTTTCCAGTCACATTTGATCGTTCCGTCACCATGTACCTCCTATCGAGACTTAACACAAATTCCGTAACTCAGTCATGCAACGGACTCTCAGAAAATAATCTTGAACAATCCTTCATTAACGAATATGTAATTCAACAAGGCGCGGTCAATCGCCGAATTAAAGAACAGTTAATTATCAAAATGTTGGAAGAAAACAACTCCTGTGTACAGTTAACTGCGCAAGGTAAAAATTTCCTTAAACTTTCAGCAATTATAAAAAAAGTATACAAGATAAAATAATTCAATATTTTACTATCTGAGATGCTGAATTATTTTGCTGTAAAATACGCTAAAATTAATTAACCCATCAAGCAAACCGTTAACCATAATCGCAGAAAATGCGCCCGTTAAAATCTTAATCTCAATACGGTTGCCCCATTGAAAGGTGCAAACGAAATACGCCGCGAAAATTGCCAAAAAGGGATAAATTTGAAATCTGTATCGTGTCTCAATAACAGTTATAAAAAGAAGTAACGGAGTAATAAAAGTAAACAAGAACAGATACTTAACTTTCTCATCTAGAGTCCCAAGTAACTTTATAATGCCGCTCAAACTTAGGACAGAAACAATAATGGAGAAAACTGCGGAACAGAGTACGAATAGCCACTGCCGCCATCCGGACGTGTAGAACCAAAAACCCATTGGCCTCAAGATGCTGAAATATTTGTTAATCCTTAAAAGGGTCAGTTTTAGAAATTCTACAGGACTAGATGCGAGAAAGGCAATAAACTGCTTCATGGATTCAATTTGAATATCAGTTTGCGCATGGCTAGCAATGAAGTCACTAATCACTGGTCCAGCCTCTTGCTCACCATTTGATCCAGGATGATTTCCTATCCAAAAGTTGAGCTGACCAGCCGTTCCAAATGGCATAAACACGTGAAAAACTGAGTAGTTCCTGATTGTCCAGGGCGTAAATACCAACAGTATAATCGCAGCCATAGAAAGCAAGTGTGACCAACCGACCTTTTTGTATGTGGCATAAGATAATATAGGTAAAAACAGAATTATTGGTGGACGTACTAAGACAGACACTCCCGCGACAAAAGATAAAGATAGGAGATTTCGCAACGACTGATTATCAAGATATCTAAAAAATAAATAAATTAACGCACATGTAAAGAATAGGTAGAGTGTCTCTCCCATTAACATCGACGATATTTCAATCAGATCAGGATAAAAGCCGAATATCGCTCCGGCTATTAGCGCAACCTTGTTCCTATTTTCAAGTTCTGGAAAAACCTCTAAGCATAGCATATATATTAGGTAGACCGTCAGAACATGCAAGAAGGCTTGAATGATCCAAACTATCTGATAACTATGCCCAAATATCACAAAAACTACGGCCAAAAAGTATTCATATACTGGCCCCACCCTAGAGATGGAGTAATCATGAAGTATATCTACTGACATATCTTCGCGATATCCATTACCGTTAACAATATTTTGGGCGATTCGGTCATAGGCCGCAGCATCAACAACCGGCACAATCTTAAAGTAAAACGAATAAAAAGCACTGAGCAAAAAACTAAGTGCTAATATTGCCGTTAGAAGCTTATTTTGATAAGTTGATTCCTTAAACACAGTGTATATGCTATCATATCACTCAGGTAAAATAATTTCACTAATGACCAAACTATCGATAATAATTCCAACGTACAACGAAGTTAGAACTATTCAAGAGATCTTGAAAAAAGTTCAAGACGTCAATTTGCCAAACATAGAAAAAGAAATACTTGTAGTAGATGACGGCTCTAAAGACGGAACGAGAGAAATTTTAAAATCATATCCTGGAATTAAATATTTCTTCCACGAAAAAAATCTGGGTAAAGGTGGTGCAGTTAAAACAGGTTTCAAAATTGCAGAAGGCGATATCCTCATGATACAAGATGCCGATCTTGAATACGAGCCAAACGACTACGCCGCCATGATTAAACCTATCTTAGCCCAAAAGACAGAGATCGTACTCGGTTGCAGAATACAACCAGATAGAGACGCTCGAAAACGAAAATCATTATATTGGATTAGCTGGCTAGGCAACGAACTCATTACCTGGCTCACAAACTGGCTGTACTGGAATAATGCAAGAGAATATGAAGGATGTTACAAAGCGTTCACGAAACAACTTATTGAAAAGATACCAGTCATTACAAATGACTTCGACTATGACAATGAACTCATTTGTAAAGCGCTAAAACTAGGTTACAAAACAATTGATGTGCCAATCAAATACTACCCAAGAAGTTACGATGAAGGGAAAAAAATAAGCTGGAAGCACGGCTTCAAGATCCTATGGACAATCATCTACTATCGATTTAACAACTAAGCAATTGTGCTCAAAACCTTTTTAGCTCTTTTGGTCCAGGTGTAATTTTTTACATCTTCAAAAGCTCTTGCAGCAACATTCATTGACAAATTATGATCAAGTGACACTCGCTTAATACCCTCTGCAAGGGCCTTTGGATTGTCTGGTTCGACCAATACGGAGTTCTCCTCATTTAAAATCTCTCTTAAGGATGGCAGATCAGAGGCAACAATCGGCCTTTTAGATGCCATATATTCAAACAACTTAAGTGGTGACGTATACGATGAGGAAATTCTGGAATGCTGACTATTTGGTAAAACCAAAATATCTGCGGCATTCATATAGGCAGAAATTAATTCTCTCTTTTGAAAAGGTACTATTTTTATCTTTGAATCTTTTCCGTAGACTTTCTTAAAACTTTCCAGTTCCAAATCTGCTCCTCCAACAAACACCAGGCAAAATCCATCGTCCAAATACTGAGCGGCTTGAGCCATAGTGTCTACGCCCTTCCACTTATAAAACTGTCCCCAATATAAAACAATCTTTTTATCTATCGGTAGTTGCGCCATTTTTCGTGCCTCCATTACATCAATTTCATTTGCCACTTTTTGTAGATCCACAGCGTCTGGTAGAACTTCAATTTTCGAGGCGTCTATGCCAAGCAACTCGATGTCATCTTTCAGTATTTTTGTAAGTACAAAAACTTTTTTACACCTCCTTAAAATAGCCAAAAACATAAAGTTTCTATTGGGCATGTCGTGCAGCTCAATATAGAGATTTGACCCCAACCACCAAAAAGGGATTAATAAAAGATAATTTCTACTGTATATGTTCTTACATCGAACTATATCTAAATGCAGAAGAAGTGAAACAGTAAACGAAAAAAGGTCTAACCAATAAAATAACCGACCGAAAAGTAAAGTCTTACCAAGAAAATCTGAGGCACTTAATCTGATTAGATGAAAGTTTTTCTTTATACCGTAGTAAAAAAATGGATCAGTGGCAAGATTATTTTTTCTATCAGGCACTACTAATTTAACATTCACTCCCAAAGAAGAAAGTTCCTCGCACATCTTCATCATGGCATAGCCATGTGCACGCTCGGTTGGCAAACGAATATCGGCTATATAGTTAATATCCATTAATTAATTTGAATTCATATAATGGAATCACTTAAATCCAGATAAATTTTCTTGGTCCTTTCCGCCGTAATCCTCCAAGTAAATAGCTTAGATCTCACTAAACCCTTGGCGACCAGATCATGGGCAAATTTCTTATCCGCCAAAACTTTGTTCATTCCGTCTGCCATGTCTTTGAGATTATATGGATCAACAAGAACAGTAGCCTCCCCGGCAATCTCCGGCATTGAGGTGATATTAGAAGTGACGACCGGTGTACCAGATGCCATAGCTTCAACGATTGGCAATCCAAACCCTTCCTGTAAAGATGGGAAAATAAGTAACTCCGCAGCTGAATAGATCATATTGAGGTCACGCTCATCAACATAGTCAATAAAAATTACATCCTCTTCATACCCTGAATTAGAGACTGCAGCTCTAATCAATTGCGTCTCACTTCCAGAACTGCCCACAATAACCAGTTTCTCAGTCCTTTCGTGCTTGGATCTTAACAATCTATATGCCCCTATTAGCCGAACCAGATTTTTGTGTGGTATGTGACGCCCCACAGCAAGAATAAAAGAATTAGTAAGTTTATACTTTTCACCAATATACCTACGGGCTACATCTTTGCTCAACGGCTTAAAGTCCTCGCCGCCGCCATTATATGTAAAAAATATTCTCTCTGGCTTTGCGTGGTAATATTCCTCAATTTCTTTCACACCGTATTCCGAAACTGCGATCAACGAATCAACCTTATGGTTAAAATGTTTAAGAATAAAGTTAAAAACCTCGCGTGAAAATATCCACCTACCAGGTGCCGTAATATCGCCCGCCCCATGGGTTGTTATTACAATTTTCTTTGCAGGAGCCAACCAGAAGAACGGATATACACGCGGCTGAAACCAATGAATAATATCAAATTTATTATTTCTATATTTCCAAAAAAATAGGAGCTGAGAGAAAAAATGCGAAGCGTACGGCAACCTGACGCGGGGCATCAAAATCTCTTTTGCCCTCTTGTAAATAGGATCGTCAACTTTTTCGTAATGGACAAGATAAAATTCAAACCGATCATCACCCAGCAAATTCTCAATCAGTTTCCTAGTATAAAGTGCGGTGCCCTTAGCCTTGCGATTGTCCATCGCGTAACTCATTAGCGCAACCCTTATCTTGGGAGGAATTCCCATACTTTATTTTTTTCTTTTTAAAATCTCCTTTATTGCGGCAACAATCCTTTTGGCATCCTGCATTGTCAATTTCGCACTTAGTGGTAAAGACACTGTCCTCCTACCAATAAATTCGGCGTTCGGATAATCACCCTCTTTATATCCAAATTTATCTCTATAATATCCATATAAGTGGACGGGATTAAAATGAACCCCCGCACCTATTCCCCTTAAGTGTAACTCCTGCATATAATAGTCCCAAATCTTTTCTCTTACCTTCGCATATTTATCAATGCGCTTTAGTTGGTGAATACCGATCGATGCCTGTATATCCATCATATTGTATTTGAAGCCAGGAAAAATAACGTCATAATGTTTATAGCCATCGTCAGAATATCTCTTCCATGCGTCTTTTGACATTCCATGCAGACCATAAACTTTAATTTGGTCAGAGAACTCTTTATTATTTGTCGTAACCGTACCCCCCTCTCCAGTGACAATATTTTTGGTCACATAAAAACTAAAGCAAGTTAAATCCGCAATACTTCCAATTTTTCTTGCAATTCGCATAATCTCATCCATATTGCACGGTCTGCCAGCCATGTGGACGGGTAAAATAACTTTAGTTTTTTTTGTTATGGCTTTCTCAATCTTAGATACGTCAATATTCATTGTATCTATGTCAACGTCTACAAACACGGGAGTACCCCCAGCATGAATTATCGTATTTGCAGTTGCACAAAAAGTCATTGGTGTAGTTATGACTTCATCTCCAGGACCGATTCCGCACGCAAGTAGAGACATATGTAGGCCTGCGGTACATGAATTTAAGGCAACCCCATGTTGAGCACCAACATAATTACAGATATCATTTTCAAACTGAGCTACCTTTGGGCCGGTTCCGAGCCAGCCAGAACGTAACGTTTTGACAACCTCCTTTATTTCAGCATCCTCAATCGCCGGAGCTCCAAAAATTATATATTTGTCTTTATTTTTTTTACTTTTCATTTTCTTTCTTGGTAAACCTCAACAAAGTATTTCTCAAGCTTTTTAATATAAACAGGGAGTCCGTAATCGGTAACAGTAAGCAGAGCCTCCTTTGCGATATTATTCCTTAAGTTTAAGCCGCGCGCAAGCTCCAAAATTCGAGTGGCTAACGAATCACTGTCTTTCGGCTCGGCCAACAAACCGTTTTTCCCATCAACTATTATTTCAGGTATACCCCCTACTTTCGTTGCAACAACCGGACAACCTGCCGCCATAGCCTCGAGCATAGCTATAGGCTGTCCCTCCCAAAGAGACGAAATTACAAAAATATCTAAGGCGGGCAACACCTCTTTTATATTTTTGGCTGGCTTAATTAAAATGCGGTCACTTAAACCCATATCCTCCACCATTTTCCGATGATCAAACTCTAGCTTACCGTAACCCACGATTAAAAAATACATATTACTAGAACCACTGCCTCTTAAAACTTTTTCGGCGGCTTTAATTAAGTAACTAATGCCTTTTTGCTCAACGAATCGCGCAACTGCCCCAATCACAAAACTGTCTTGTGGCAACCCAAACTCTCCCTTTATCTTTTCACGACCATGCTTAATTTTGTCAGTAAGTTCAATAGGATATGGTAAAATCGCGAACTTACTTTTATCAACTTTTTCCTGATTTGAGGTAAAATCCAAAATCGCGTTAGAGTCGACAAAAATCCTACTTGTACTACGAGCTAGTATCCTATCTGCGAGTATTTTCCACCACTCCTTTTGCCAATAAATATTGTGTTCAAAAATAAATACCGGCTTTTGGCAAAAAAATAAATTTAATATTCTGATAATAAAATTAGATTCAAACAGGTGGCAACAAAAGATATCAAAGTTTTCGGTTCGTAAAAAGTTGAAGACCCTTACCCAACTAACTAGGTCCCAGGGTCCTTTAAAATAAAAATGGGTATACAAAACATCTCGCGAGTCTTTCAGCATCTCCGAGTAATTATTAGCATCAGATGTGAACAAAGTACATAAATATGGAGTAAACTTATTTCGGTCAATATTTTTGATCTGATTAAGTATTAACTTTTCGGCACCACCAACGCTCAAATTACCGATAGTAAATAATACTTTGATTTTCTTATTTGAATTAGTATGATTCATTAAAGTAAAGCCTCATTCAACTCCTTTCTCTTTTTAACACCATTCAAAACATCTTTAACTATTTCCTCTGGAGAACTTTGACTAGAAAAGCCAATCTTTTTAATCCTATCAGAGTTTATGGTGTATACCTGTTGGTTAACCTTCTTCTCTCCCCCCAAAACAATCGACGGAGCTATACCATTCTCTTCAATTAAATTTATTATATTTGCAAGATCGGTCGAAAACGAAGTTGCATTATATGCCTGCCCGTTTACCTTGTCGATATTATCAATCAAAAAAACTACAGCCGCAGACTCATCTTTAAGAGATAAATAAGTTTTTGGATTGTGAAGTGCACTTTCAAAAATTGTAGTCTTCATTCCATAAACAGATCGGATGCACACTAAATTGATTATAGTTTCATACCTAAATGATGGATTGAAGCCAACGATCGTTGCCGACCGAAGGGCACAAGTTCTAAAGTCATTGTCATGCATCGCCAATATCTCCTCTTCTGCCTTAAGCTTAGAGCTACCGTATACTGAAAGTGGTTCTTTAGGTGAATCCTCTGTGAGTTCTTCTCCTCGACTATACATACTCACAGTAGATTGATATATAAAAACTCTGACGTTGCGAGTTTTGCACAATTTTGCAATCGAGACCGCAGCGACATGATTCACAATTTCACATTCTGCATCTTTACCCTCTCTATTGGTCGTAAACGCGTCAACAATAGCGGCTAAGTGCACCACAATTTCTGGCTTAAACTCTATCAAGGCCGACTCAAACTTGTCCGCATCTCTTATATCAGCGTTTTCCCAAGGAATAATCTCGATATTTTTATACTTGCCAACCAATAAAGAAATATTCTCTAACCTGCCCTTTGAAAAGTTATCATAAATAATAATTTTAGAGTTTGGATACTTCTTTGCTAACACCTCCACCACACTATAACCAACGTAACCCGCACCACCCGTAATCAAAATATTCATGTTTATATCTTAAATAAAAGTCTCTGCCTTATCTAATCTCGGCCAAACCAGATCTCTATCAGCCAATATAGGATTGCTCACATGCCAATCTATCGCAAGCGCTGGGTCATTCCAAATAATCCCTCTCTCGCTTGCTGGATCATATTCGCTAGTGCATTTGTAAAAAAATCGAACCTCAGTGGATATCGCGGCAAAACCATGTGCGAAGCCTGGAGGTATGTAAAATGAAAGGTTATTGTCTTCGCTCAGCTCGACCCCAAACCACTTCCCAAATGTAGCAGAACTCTGTCTTAGATCAACCGCAACATCCCACGCCTTACCACTCACCACTGAAACCAATTTTCCCTGCGCGTGTGGTGCAAGCTGATAATGAAGCGCCCTAATCACTCCACGATTAGAAAAAGAATAATTATCCTGTACAAAATCAGGTATACCCGCTTCCGCAAAGTCTTTGCGCCTATACTTCTCCATGAAGTATCCACGGCCGTCTTTTTTTACGACTGGTTCAATAAGTACTAAACCTTCAATTGGTACATGTTTAAAATTTAATGACATAAACTCTGTTTGTCTCCATAATAACCACCAAACTGAAACTAAAGTTACCTTATTTTTCCCAATCGTACGCCTCGTAAAAAGTCGACAAATAAATAAAATCCATAGGAAGCCAGAAGGAATATATACGGTGTGACCGGCAATCTAAATCTTGGGGTCGCGACGGGACCAGTCAGGAAAGCAAAGTAAAGAATTGTTAAAATGAAGACCATCGAGTAAAACTTATTACTACCACCAGTCGCGCAATAATAGAAAATAGATATACAAAAATCCAAAAAAGCTGTTCACCGAAAATAAGTGGTGACGAAGTTATATCTCTTACAACCTCGGCTATCTTTCCTCTTAACAGTAGGCTAGAAAGATTTGTGGACTTCAGATCAAACACATCAAACCCCAAAACATGATCATAGAACAAATACACACTTTTGATACCACTAGCAAAAAAGAATGGTATCGTTTTAAACGAATGAAATGATAGATATCCGATTGGGTCTTCATACAAATACTTTAAATAGACCCTTCGCATATCACTTGCGTCGCTCAAAGATTGACCGTCGCCACTAAGTGGCCGACCTAGATCCGAAAGCATTTTCTTCTTCGCAACATTTATATCTATTTTATCTCTGAAAGATAAATACTCCGGTACGTAGGCTAAGAAAAAGTTAAAGTCTTTAGCAGAAGAAAGCTGCCAGGAATCAGCAACCATCTTATTGCGAATCATCCACGGCAAGGTCACAACTGTATAACCAAAAATAATAAATAAAATAGAAAAAACAATTTTCTTCTTGGATGTTAAATCCTTTCGTAAAAAAATATATGCGGGAACAAACACAAACAAAAGATACATCGAGATCGGCCGGATAAGTGTGGCAAAACCCAAGGCAAAACCGCGCAGAAAGTTTAAACGATATCCATCCTCCATATCAGAAAAAAACATCAAATAAAAAGCAAGCAACAAAAAAAAGACATATAGATTTTCCGACAGAATTATCATGGCGTGATATATCGTTGTCGGGTCAACAATAAAAAAAACTGCGGCCAGTAACCCGGCTTTCTCTGAATAAATTTTATTTCCAATCTTAAAAATCAGTATTGAAGTCAATATAACCACTAAAATTTGTAGCAAGGGGAAAAAAGTGTAGGAACCTAACATCTCTTTAAAAATTGCTAACGCAACCGGGAAAATAGGGGTCCTAAAAGTATTTGGATAATACGGTGCTGACACAGAAGCAGAAAAGAGTCTGTGATTGATTATGTTCTCTGAAAGTGTAACGTAGCCAGAAGAATCATTTTCATAAACTGGTAGCACATAAAGAGGAGAATCTTTAAACGCGATCGATCTTGACTGTTCATATGATAAAGAAACAATGTGGAAATAAAATGGAAGGTAGAGAACTATTGTGATTACAGCCAATGCCCAAGGGATCGACACACTTGTAGTTCTAATTTTTGACAGTAGTGTCATCTAAGTAATTACATCAAATACTTTACGGACTCCCAAACTGTTCTTAGGCCATACTCCATACTTCGTTTGAAATTTATCGACGATGCCTCTGGAAAATATCTCACAGGCACAGGTATCTCTCCGATCCTAAATCCCTTCTTGATAATCTTAAAAAGCATTTGTGTATCAAACACAAAGTCATTTGAATTGCTGTTGTAGTCTACTGACTCCAAGACCTCGCGACGATACGCACGCATCCCAGTATGCCATTCTGACAAGTTCTGTCCGCTCACAAAATTCTCCCAAAGAGTTAACATCCTATTAAAGAAATATTTATAAATTGGCATACCGCCCGCCAAAGCCTCTTTCCGCGTGCGAATCCGAGAACCCAACATAACGTCAAAATAATCGTTATCTATAAAATCAACGAAATACCTCACAAGCCTAGGGTCGTACTGATAGTCAGGATGAAGCATTACAACTATATCGGCTCCCCGAGAGAGCGCGAGACCGTAGCAAGTTTTCTGATTGCCCCCATATCCCCTATTCTTATCATGTTTAAAGGCTTTAAGTGGTATGTGATTATTTATTTTAACATCTCCATGTTCAATCTTTTGAGCCAGTTCCATCGTATTATCATGGCTCGCATCGTCAACAAGAAGAATTTCATCAACACATTCCACCGGAATATCTTCCAAGGTTTTAATTAATGTAGTTGCCGCATTATATGCCGGCAAAACAACAATAACTTTTGATTTTCGTTCACTGGCCATCATTTTTGTTAAATTAATAATGCATTCTTTAATTCAACTGCCAATCGAGTCAAGCTATGTTCAGATTCTACATACTCAATCATTTGAGACCTATACCTATTTTTTACATATTCGTCCAAAGTAAGAAGCACACTCAATTTACCAGCAAGATCATTCATATTTTTCTCCTCGAACAAACAAACATCGGGAATTTTGTTCTGGAATGATTTATTGGATACTAAAACAAGCATACCACAAGCCATAGCCTCAAGAATAGACTTATCTAAACTACCAGATTGTGTTGCATTCAAGAAAACTTCGTGCGCATTATAAATCTTAGGAGTATCATAATTTGATATGCCCGGACTAAACTTTATCTTGGCTTTACGTTCCAGATTTGCAGCAGCAGCCTTTACCCTTTCAAAATATTCCTTATCTCTGTCAGGGGCATTTCCATAAATGTCGAAAGTAAATTCAGCATTATTCTGATCCATTAAAATTGCTGCACCAACCATTAAATCAACTTTCTTAACAGGAGATATTCTGCCCAACGATAAAATAGAATTTTTAACTCTCACTGCGCCAGAATCAACTTTAAAGAGTCTGGTATCTATACCAGCTGGCATAATCCTCGACTTACTAAATCTTGTTATATACGCAAAAGTTGACGTGTAAAACAATCTGTCACAAAACAAATTTGCAATTCGAAGGCGTATACCACCCTTTAGATGATTATACCAAAGTGTAATCTTTTTACCCATTATTACCCAAATAGGCCAGCCCAAAACTACATACTCAGGATTCATGTGAACAAAAACAGCGTCGTAATTATTTTTCTCTCGCCAAATATATTGGTAAAAATTTAAGATATATTTTAATCGCGATCTACCCCCCTCTTTACCAAGCGACAAAACCTTTACATTTATCGGCAACTCATGCTTTCCCTCAAAAAGACAGACTACAGTTACGTTGTCAAAATATTTGGAAAACTCTAACACCCAACCATGCATAAAACCTAAAACATCGTCGTCTTTATCTATCTTTTGCGTACAAATTAACAAATTCATATTATTATCCTTCAATAGTCTGTTCCGGTTTTGCAAAAACAAAAAATTTATAGATAAAAAAACTGAAAATTGCTATTAGCAAACTAGCGATCACCTGAGATAGCATATACCAGATATGTACCACCTCTACAAAAAAAGAAACCAAAACAGAATTTATAACAAGATTCACAAGAGCAATCATTAACGTGATTGCCGCCTGTTTATGAACTCTATGATTTGAGTGGTCCTGAAATGTCCAGTACTTTTGCATTACAAAACTTACCATAAAAGCAAAGATGAAGGCGATAGCAACAGAAATTGTGTACACAATATGAACATATTCGGCCAAAACATACAAAATTAGTAAATCAACAAAAGCAGCCGTTCCACCAGAGATTAAATACCTAACGATTATTCCCCTTGGGCCAAGTAAAAATTCCATTATATTATTTTTTTAAGACTCAACATCAGTGCCACTTTCCACTCCGGTTGAAGAATATAAGTATCCATTGAAAAAGTTACCAGTAAATATATTACCAGAAAAAACAACCAAAACTTATGCTGCATTTCATGTTCCTTTACGGCCACGCAAGAGACCAAAATCAAAAAGGGGGCGAAAATGAAATCGAGCCTTTCGGTTATCCCCGGATACACGAGAATGGGCAATGCAGACAGCAAAAAAATACCCAGAAATATTTTAACTTCACTACTAAAATATTTTGTATAATTTTTACGCAAAAGGTACAAAGAGTAGAAAAATAAGAGATATCCGGTATTAAACATGTAAAACATTGCCTTCAGATGTTCAACCACCTTACTCTTATAACTTACGGACGGAGTTCCAGACACATATCTAACCCAGTTGAGGTAACTATAATGATATTGCAAAAATACACTAATCTGAACCAGAACAATAGGAGTAAATGAGATGAAAGCAGCGAGACAAATTGGTCTCAGAAATTTCTCATTTTTGTATTTTGCGCGATACAAAATCGCCAAGGCAACCATAATAAATCCACCGAGAGCGTATTCTTTAAATAAACCGCCAACACCAGCCATGGAAGCTGCAAAATATGCGCTCTTAATATCTCCAGTCTTGATATATTCCAACGTGAAATTTGCAGCCGCAAGGTAAAACATCACACTCCCAATATCTGTCAGATAATGAAGACCAAAGGTTATAGACACATAGTTACCGAGGAAAAGTGCTGTACCGAACGCCGCAACTTTGTCGCTCCCAAAAATTCTGTTTACTATTTTATAAAATATAAAACCGGAAAAAATATAAAAAAGTGAGTTGAGTACAATCCACCCAAGGTACAAAATCCTAAACTTATCGAACAAAATCAGCAACCGGAGGTAAGCAAAGTTTGTCAGCAACCTATTTGGCAAAAAGTTCGGCGTAGAGATTCCAGTTTCAATAAAGTGAACAGAGTCAACATAGGTTGGTGTATCACCGGGGAAATTTACTCCGTTGGGAGGAGTCAGCGGCAGATTACGAAAGTAAATTGCAAAGACCCAGAAAACAAAAATTCCGAAAAGCACATATATATCCTTTTTGTTTCTTTCTAAAAAAGACATCCTTGCTAAACGAGAGCTACTATCGCTTTCGCCAACTTGTCACTATCGTGCCTTATAAGCGTTCTCTGCATTGTATCACCCTTTATCTTTTTTGGAATCTTTTTATTCAACAGATCTATGCCAATATATTTGTGTCTGTCTACGGCAATTCCAGGCTTATATAATACTGGCTGACCCTCGTCAACATATTTGGCTAAAAGCTCTCTAGACGGGACAACCTTATTATAGATCACGCTATCAAACATTTCCGGCTTAATAAATAACTCAATACCACGCACAAAATCCGAAACTGAAAAGTCGTCTGTCTGCCCGTATTGATTCATCAAATTGCAAACATAAACTTTCTTCGCTCGACTCTTAACCAGTGCGGTACTAATACCATCAACCAAAAAATTGGGAATCAATGAGGTATAAAAATTTCCTGGGCCAACAACAATCAGATCTGCCTCCTTAATTGCCCTGAGGGCCTCCGGATTTGCTTTAGCCTTTTTATCGAATCTGATTTTTTTGACGCCAAATCTCGATACCAAGTGATTATTTGCAATTTCATTTTGCCCAGTAATCACCTTGCCATTATTTAACTCAGCTATAAGATATACTTTATCTAGGGTCACGGGCAAAACAAGACCCTTTACATTTAGAATCAAGCTAATTACTTTTAAAGCATCATTAAAGTTGCCCGTCATCTTCTCAACGGCCGAAATAAAAATATTACCAAAATTATGACCAGTAAAACTACCCCCGCTAAAACGGAAATTAAATAGTTCTCTCATTAGATCGTCAGAATGAGACAAGGCAACCAAACATTGGCGAATATCGCCAGGAGGTAAAACTCCGTATTCATCTCTAAGTTTACCTGTCGAACCACCATCATCAGCCATAGAAACAATCGCCGTCAGATCCAAATTCAGATACTTTTTCAGACCCGACAGGACCGTAAATGAACCCGTACCGCCCCCTATCACAACGACCTTTTTCTTTTTCATGGTTATATATTATACTTATTTCACGATTGGAATATCCTTATTTCATCTAACTTAATGACCCAAGCTAACGTTACAACTTTGCATTATGCAATTTATGAATCAAATTAAATCATAAATGACAATCAAAAAGAATCTCAATCAGATTATTATTACATTTTTGATCCTTACTATTACCTTAGTTTCATTCTCCACACTGGTGACAAAACCGAAACTGTGGGTAGACGAAGGTAAAACAATCGAACTAGCAAGAAACTTTTTGAACTTTAAAAATTTAGACGTACAGATTGCACCGGGACAATTTTCAAGTATCGCTCCATTGCTACAATCAACCGGCTATACAGTTTCAATACCACTTGCGGTTTTTTTTAAGTTTTTTGGAATTGGACCAAATCAGGCAAGAATCTTCATGTTGCTATGGCTCAATGTTGCGCTAATTCTTATTTACTTTTTGTCAAAAGAATTATTTTCCGAAAACGAAAAAGTGGCTATTTTTTCCTTTCTACTAATCGCATCCTTCGCCTCATTTTACGACAGTGGTCGAACGGTTGTTGGAGAGATACCAGGTTTTATTTTTTTGTTGTTAGGACTGTATCTATGCCTAAAAAAAGAAGATTATGTTCTCGCTGGTGTGTTTTGGGGATTAGCAGTTGTTACCAAACCTTCAGTTTTTGGATTAATCCTCCCTATCATTCCCCTTATTCTAATAAGAAGAAATTATGAATCACTTAAAAATATTTTCACGGTTTACACTGGCATGATCCCCGCTGCAATATTTTGGTTTATATTCAGCATTAAAGAATCTCCA
>JACQCW010000032.1 GCA_016201425.1 Candidatus Vogelbacteria bacterium
AACTGGAGAGAAAATTTTTGCCGTGGAACGTCTCTACGGCATTGACGCAAAAACCGGAAAACATGTCGCAGGGTTTGGCGATAAAGATCGAGATGGATATCTTTTTGCTCCGCGCCATCTTAAAACAGGAGAACCCTTTACCTATTGGCACATTAACTACGATGGCCCGGCGCATATGGTTTTTGCTGGAGAAGAAAACTTATTTGGTTTGCCTGTTTATCGTTACGAGACTCGCTACGAGGGCGTGAAAATTGATCAGACCAAAAATCTTGGCTACTTGCCCGGCGTTGGCGTTACCCGTGGAGTGGAACTTGAACCGTATTTACAACTTTGGATAGAGCCAGTAAGCGGACACCTGGTAAAGTATAAGGATGATACTGTTGCTTATTACTATGACCTTAAAACAGGTCAGCGCCAAAATCCTTGGAATCATTTTAGCAACACCTATACCACCGAGAGCGTAAAGGAACAAGTAGAGCTTGCTCAGGAAGAAAAGTTTATTATCACAGTCACAGATTATGTCGTTCCGGGAGCATTAGCGTTGCTTGCGGTTATAATAATTTTGTTCGGTTTTCGTAAAACGAAGACAGGCAAGTTTTTATTAATAGTTGTGCTCGTTGGGACTGTACTCGTCTCCTTGTGGATGTGGCTCGCCCCAGAATTTGTATCTCTGGTATCCTATACCGGCCCAGTTGAAGAAGTTACGGTAGGTTTTCCGCTGGCGGGCGTGGAACTTAATACTCTTATTTTTGTCGCTGAAGATAACGGGTATTTTAAAGATCAAGGACTTGAGGTTTCAATTAAGGATGAGCCTAGCACTATTGAGGGACGGAAAGATCTTATTGATGGCAAGGTTGATTTAGCTGGCGCGACTGATTATTCGTTTGCAGCCAATGGTTTAGATCTTAATAATGTAAAGATCGTGGCCTCGATTGACAGGGGTGAATATATGAGTATTGTCGCGCGAAAAGATAATGGCGTTACAATACCCTCTGACTTAAGGGGGAAAAAGATTGGCGTTGTGCCAAAAACTATTTCTGAATACGCGCTCTATTTTTTTCTGATTAACAATAAGATTCCGCTTGAAGATGTTAGGATTATCCACATAGCACCAAGTGAACTCGTGTCTAGTCTCACAAGCGGCGACATAGATGCCTTTTCTGGCGGCCTGGCGCTTTCTTATGAGGCTAGTAAATTGTTGGGAGGTCATGCCATTTCATGGTCCATACAGGAGGATTACCCGTTTTATTGGTTAATTGCCGCTAAGCAAAATACTCTCATTAAACATCCATATGTTATTGAACGATTTTTGAGAGCACTCCTCTCTGCGGAAAGTTTTGTAAAAATAAATCAGCAACAGGCACAGGCTATTATGAGAAAAAGATACTCAAATATAGATCAAGGTTATTTTGACTTTGTCTGGCCGAGGCACAATTTCACTATTTCTCTTGACCAGTTGCTTGTACTGATTCTGGAGAGAGAAAGGCGGTGGATAAACATGAGTGTATCTAGCGAAATTGTTATGCCGAACTTTTTGAATGCCATTTATTTTAACGCGCTTGAAAAAGTTAAGCCGGAAGCCATATCCATAATCCACTAATAAAATGAGAATCAGGACAAAATTGGGCTTGAGTTCGACTATTATAACTGTTGTGACAGTGACTTTCATTGGTGTAACTTTTTATCTCATCTATACGTTAAATCAATTTTACCAGAAACAACAATCAGTAGAAAAAATCACCGAGGACTACTTCCAAATGGCACTTTTAGGGGGTGAATATCTGACACATCCAAATGAGCGGCCGAAGGTTCAGTGGATAAGTAAATATGAGGAACAAGCAAGACTTCTAGATGAAGTCGCTCCCCTCTTTGTAGGGCCCGAAGAGAGAGAACTGTTTGATGATACCCGCAAGGTCTTTGCCGAGAGAAATGCCCTTTTTGCCGAGGTTGTTAAGAATATCGAGCAGGGTAGCAGTAAAGTCATTATTGAAGAGTTAAATAATCAGATCACGATAAAGGCGCAGGCGGGAGTCTCTGATACCCTGCGTTTATCTAATTTAAATCGGGCCTATATTACTGACTCGGAATACAAACTCGGCCTGTTGGTGGTCGTCCTAGGAATTTTAGCCGTAGTAATCTCTCTCAGCTTTTATTTTGCCGGTGTTGCAATCGGTAAGGTACTTCACACGCTTGAGGAAGATTTTACCAGAATCGCCTCACTGGATTTTTCTACTTCTACTGCTACTACTAGTTTAGGGGATGAAATTATTACATTAACGCGGGCATTTGAGATTATGGTAGCAAAACTTAAGGGGTCCTATGTGACGCTTGAGCAAAAAGTTGCGGAACGGACAAAGGAACTTACAGAACGCTCCACCGAGCTTGAACGGCTGAATAAATTTATGATTGACCGTGAGTTGAAGATGATAGAGTTGAAAAAAGAGAATAAGGAACTTAAAACAAGAGTGGTATAATAAAATAGTTATGGAAAAAGAAAAATTAAGGGAAGATAAAATTTTAATTAAGTACGCTGATGCTATTGTAAATACGCTTCGCGAATCACTCTTGGTTATTGATGGGAATTCCAAGATACTCTTCGCGAACACAGCCTTCTACAATAAGTTTTTTGTTTCAGAAGAAGAGACACTTTACCACGAACTATTTTCTTTGGGAGGTGGACAATGGGATATCCCAAAACTTAGGAAACTTCTGGACGAAGTTTTGCCTGAAGAAAAATCGTTTGATCACTATGAAATAACTTATGAGTTTCCTAGAATAGGCACAAGAATTATCTCGTTGAATGCTCGAGGACTAAATTATGTTTCGCGCCCCGGAGTGATTCTTCTGGTTATTGAGGATATTACAGAACGTAAAGCCGTGGAACAAAGGCTCGGTGCCTCTGAGGTCAGATACCGCAAACTTTTTGAGACGGCCAAAGACGGTATATTACTGATTGATCCAGTGACCGAAAAGATTATTGATGCTAATCCGTTCCTGCTTTCTATGCTCGGCTATTCGCTTGAGGAAATTAATGGTAAAAAACTTTGGGAAATCGGCGCAATTAGGGATATACCAGCCACAAAGAAGATATTTAAAACGTTACAAACGACAGGATACGCCAGGTACGAAAATTTGCCAGTGCGATCTAAAGATGGTTCTGATCATGAGGTTGAGTTTGTCAGTAATCTCTATGGAATTGATGGAACAGCGATGATCCAATGTAATATACGCGATATTACTGATCGCATAGTGGCTGAACACAGATCAGAAGCCGCCAATCAGCAGTTACGCGCTGCAAACCAACAAATCGATGCCACCAATCAGCAGTTACGCGCGGCCAATCAACAAATCGATGCCGCTAATCAGCAACTTCGTGCTGCCAACAGTCAACTTTCCGTAGCAGAAGGTAATCTCAAAGACAAGGTTGGTGATTTAGAAGTATTTAATCAGGCGGCAATTGGTCGAGAACTCAAGATGATTGAGATGAAAGAGGAGCTTGAGAAGTTGCGAGGTCAGATTAATCAATGATTCCGTCTGACGTTGAATCAGGTGGTGAAATTATTGAGGTTGCGACCGGGAAGGTAATAGCAGCTAAGGCCCCCTCCGTGCTCAGATGTTCTGCTCTTGGGAGTTGCGTGGCCGTAGTTCTTTCCGATAAAGGGAAGAAGGTTGGCGGCCTTGCCCATGTTATGCTCCCGTCGAACGAACATGTTGAGGGGCGTGATCTTAAATACTCGGATCACGCGATCACAGAACTTGTTAGACAAATGGTGAAATTGGGCGCGCGGCCCGGTGCGATCAAGGCTCGTTTAGTTGGCGGCGCCCATATGCTTAAAGATGTGCAGGACGTGGGAAAAGAAAATATCGCCTCAATAAAAAGAATACTTAATACGCTCAAAATTAGGGTCACTGGCGAGCGTATAGGTGGCAGTGAGAGTCGCTCGGTTCTCTATGATGTTTTAAGTGGCGAAGTGTATGTAAAAGAAAAAGAAAATAAATTTACAATATGAAAATATATATAAATGAAGGAGGGTCGGCTTATGCGATTACTGCTATTTTAGGAGTACTGTATGCCTACCTTACCCTTATGGCCCCGGAACCATCAAAAGTAATTCCGGGGTTTGAGATGACTTATATAGCGAGAAAGGTTCTTCAAACTACTTTAATAGTTCCTATAATACTTACTTGGTTTTTTGCCATCCGGACTGTGTTGTATACCCAGTTTTATTATTATCATGTATCTAAGGAGCCACAGCGCACCTTTTTCCGTCTATTGGGTTTCGGAATCGGAGCTTTGATTGGCGGATTTATTGTAGCGACTTTGGTCGGGCAGATAAGAAATTATAATATTGATAACGATTTGGTTAAAGGCGCTGTTACCATTGCCGTTAACTATGTTTATGTCCTTTCGGGACTAGTTGGTTTTGGCCTGATCTATCGGGCAACGCGCAACGAGGCGTCAAAAAAAATGGATAGTCCAAATCAGAATATGGCTGTTGGGATATGCCTGGCTCTGATTATTGGTGTAATCTGGGCTCTCCTTATTTTTACTAATACGTCAAGACAAGTTTCTGATATACCTGGCTCGACTGCCTCTTTTTATATTAGTGACTTTCTCATCATTACAACGGTGATCATACCGACCGTTGTCGGATGGTTTCTTGCCGTTATGTCGGCGTTGAACCTTTCGGAGAAGGGTCCGGCCGTAGTTGATCAAAAGATACGTCGACAATTTTCCAGATTGACTATTGGTCTATGGTTTTTGCTTTTTAGCCTCATTGTCTTGAACGGCATACTTGCCATTGGCACAGACAGATTGGTAAGAGTAGGCCTTCTAGTGGTCCTTATTATTATTTATTTTTTTATCCTTCTTGTCTTATTGGCATATTGGAAGATTTCAAAAAGTATCGAGGGTTTATTATTAGAAGAACTTGAGGTTAATGACTCTGCGTAATAAAGTTATACTTCTGACCCTGTTTTTTTTAACAGTGCCATTTCTGGCTATGGGTATTTTCGTCTTTATTTTTGGGGCTCAGGCAGAAGACGCTTATTTGCTCACTTTATTTATCGTCGTTCCATTGGGTATTTTTAGCGGACTTGTAATTGCACAGTCTTTTTCTGACCAGATAGTTTTACTCACTAACACCATTTTAAGATATAGGTCGAATCCCAGAGGTGTGCGTAGCGTGATAGAGTCAACTGACGAGGTGGGAATGCTGTCTAAAAACTTTAATGCTATGGCTGATGAAATAGAGAATTATTACCAAGACTTGGAGCTTAAGGTTAAGGAAAGGACGGCAGCTCTCTCCGAGAGTCAGACAAAGTCAGAATTAACCAAAAAAGCGGTTCTTAACATTTTAGATGACTTAACGGATGAACGTAAGAAGCTTGCCGAAACTAAGGCAAAAGATGAAGCGATGCTCGCAAGCATAGGTGATGGGATTATAGCTACTGACGTAGACGGGAGAGTAATTTTTGTGAATGCGGTTACCCAAAAGATTCTGGGTTGGCGGGCTGAAGAGATGTTGGGTAAATTGATTCATGACATAATCTTAGCTGAAGGTGAGGAGGGGAACTTAATACCTCTTGAAAAGCGGCCAATAAATATGGCACTCAAGGGTACTACTACTACTACTACTACTACTACTACTACTACGGGTCCCTCCTATTACTATATACGTAAAGATAAAACAAGGTTCCCAGTAGCCATAACTGTTTCAGCTGTGATATTGGATAATAAAATTGTCGGCGCGGTTGAAGTTTTTAGAGATATTTCTGAACAACAAGAGATTGATCGAGCCAAAACTGAATTTGTTTCTATCGCTTCTCATCAACTGCGCACACCGCCAACGGTTATTAAATGGAATGCCGAACTTTTAAAACGTAGTAAACATAAGTTGGGGGAAAAGGAGTTTGCGATGGTTAATGAAATTGATATTGCCAATGAAAGAATGATTCGCCTCGTTGGTTCGTTACTAAACGTTTCCCGCCTGGAGATGGGCACAGTTGTGGTTAAGTCAGATCCTATTAAAATAATAGATGTTGTGGACAATATTATAAATGAGATTGTACCAGAGATCTCTAACAGGATGATTGAGTTAAGAAAGAGTTACGCCAAAGATATTCCTACTATATACGGTGATCCTAGTTTGTATGGTATTGTTTTTCAAAACCTCTTAACGAATTCTGTTAAATATACCCACTCAAGAGGACAGATTGATGTTAAGCTTTATACTAAGGACGATTTGCTTTTTTTTGAAATAAAGGACAATGGTTACGGAATTCCGAAAAGTCAACAAGGTGAGATATTCAAGAAACTTTTCAGAGCTGACAACGTGCGGACGATAGATACTGATGGCACTGGCTTGGGACTTTATATAGTAAAGTCCATTTTGGATCTGGTCGGTGGTTCTATAAGATTCGGATCCGAAGAGAACAAAGGTACAACCTTTTTCGTCGAGTTGCCAATTAAAGGACCACAAGCGAAATCAGGAACGACAAAATTAATAAGGACATCCTAGTAGTTTTTTCAGTACACAGTGTGGTCTTGTGTATAATTGTTAGGTCACGAAGTTTTTGTTATAATCTAAAATATGGAAAACGAAGAAGCGGTAAACAAAAAAGTACTTATAGTAGAAGAGGTCGAAGATGATGTTTCTATAAGAAATATTTTGCGTGATACACTAATGGCCGAAGGATTCGGTGTATTAGACGCCAAGAATGGAGAAGAGGGGTTGGATATTGCTTTACAATATCACCCGGACCTTATTCTTTTGGATATTGTAATGCCAAAGATGAATGGCCTAGCGATGTTAAAAAAGTTGCGTGAGGATGAATGGGGTAAAACCGCCCGGGTAATTATACTTACTAACTATGACGATAACGAAAAGATTGCAGAAGCAATGGGTAACGAAGTTTTTCAGTACCTTATTAAATCTGATATTAAGCTTGAGAGCCTTATAAAAATGATAAAGTCTAAAATACCAAAAGCGTAATAGATTTTTGTTGACTTTCACACTATATTTTGATAGGGTGTGTGGTATATAGTACTTTAATAATTAAATACTATCCAGAGGAGTCGAGGGTACTGGCCCGATGACGCTCCAACAACCTGTCCGATGCTAATCGAGATAAGGTGCTAATTCCAGCCCATATGGGGCAGATGGTCTTTTGATTAAGGTTTTTTAAACTACCAAAAGTCGCCGTCCCGGCGACTTTTGCGTTTTATGGAAAACCCTGGACAAACTCAGGGTAAAGGAGGTCGAGATGAACAAAGCGGAAGAGGTTAGGAGGTTTGCGGTGGCTTTTAGGGATAAGGTGGTTACGGATTTTTTGTTCGAAAAGCTTGTTGATGTACAATTTAATCGTGCGATTCGTGCAATAGAAAAGTGCGTGAGCGGATTGCGCGATGAAAAGATCGATTTTTGGATATCTGGCTGTAAACGGCACGTTGAAAGTTTGGGTCTTTCGAGGTTCGATAGTTTTCCTGTTCCAGAGGGTGAAGTTGTGAAAATTGTTGAAGCGGTTACGAAAAAGCTTCAAGCCGAGGGATTTTGGGTTTCTCTTAAGGAAACGTGGATAGATGAAGTGTGGTGCTGTGGAACTATAGACCAGAGACACAAGCACTGGATAATAGAGGTTCGGTGGTAATTCGCCACAAAATGTAAATCCCCCGATCAATGATTGGGGGAATTTATTCTATTGAGACTTTGTCTCCATTTTTAATTGTGCCACCTTCTATAACCTTGCATGTTACCCCGCCACGCCAATCTGACCTAAGTGCATTCATAAGACCGGGAATTGATTCGTCCATCCGTCCGCACGGGGTTGTCTCTCCTGTTATCTCAAGAATAACATCTTGTCCGATCCGAAGCTTTTGCCCCACGTTATCTGGACCAAATTTAATTCCAGAAATCAATAGATTCACCCGACGTGTTTCCCAGGGCAACTGTTGTCCTACCTCGTCACAAGTATCATTCCAACTTTCTTCAGATATAACTGTAACTTGCCGTAGACGTTTTCCTGGCTTGGCACCTCTATAATCTCCAATAATTCCAGCGTCAATTGTTATGTCGGCCGCGTTTAGAATTTCCAGCATTCCTCTATGAATCTTCTTGATTGCAATTCCTTTTAAAATAGGCATAGATCTTCACACTCCTTTAAGTGGTTCCAGTTATTCATTCTACTAATCCGATCGACACCGTCAAGTTATGATCGTTGACTTTTTATCCAGATATGTTAGTGATAAGTTAGAAACATTGCTTGCTGACCAAAAGTTTGTAATAAAAGGAGGATAAAATGTCAGACAACAATGCCGATTCTGCCCGAAGGTCACTCGTACATCTTCTTAGGCTTGCTTATTCGGGTGAGCTCGCGGCGGTCTTGGCTTACGAGGGACACTTGATGGCTGTTTTTGACAAACAAGAAAAGAGGGATATTCGCAAAATCCAAAATGATGAAGTTGAGCATCGAAATCGAGTTAAATATATACTTAATCAACTTGGTGAACGCCCAAGTCTAATTCGCGAAATAGTGATGTGGTGTATCGGTAGCACTGTCGGCCTTGTTTGTCTCCTTACGAAGTATTTCCCAATGAGTTGGTTTTTCGCGATGTATGGAGCAGGGAAACTTGAGGCCAATAATATATTGGAGTACTCCCACGCGGCAGAGTTTGCCGTTAGGGCCGGCATGCCTCACTTGGTACCAGATCTGATGGGGATGTCTAACACTGAGCGAGAGCACGAAGAGTACTTTTATCAGAAGGTGATTTCGCACTGCATGAGTAGGCATGTTCTCGTTTGGCGACTATGAGAATTTGAGCGACATTTGTTGATGTCGCTTTTTTTTGCGTAAAAAACCTGACAATTTGTCGGGACAATAGGTCTTGTTATTTGAAAATTTTTTTCCAAGATCCGAGAACGTATTTTGCGGCGACTACGTCGTGAGCTTGTGTAATAAACTTTCCATTTCCAAATGTGCGTTACTTGTCCTAGACCAGCAGATGCAATACAATTAATCAATGATTATAGATTCACATACCCACATAAGTAAGTTACTCGGGACTAAATTTTCTGAGGATTATGACAAAAACCTTTCATACCTTCTAGACGAGATGACCTTGAATGGTATTGATCGGTCACTTCTCATTGCTGGTTTTAATAATGAGAGTAGGCTTCGTCCTACAACCGAAGAGGCGATAGCGTATATTGACAAGACCCCAAAAATTTCGGTGGTCGGAAGTATTGATGTTTTGAATTATGACGAAGAGTATTTGGTTGAGATCGAAAAGTGGTTTGGCGACAATAAAATAGTTGGAATTAAAATGTATACGGGCTATCAGCATTTTTATCCGGCTGATGAAAGGTGTGTGCCAATTTACAATTTATGTATCAAATATAATAAGCCTGTCATTTTTCACACTGGTGATACCCTTGCCGGTGCAGTCAAAAATCCCAAGTTAAAGTACGCGCATCCTTTGAATATTGATGAGATTGCGTCAGATATGCCAGACCTCAAGATTGTTATTGCTCACATGGGTAACCCATGGCTCGTAGATTGCGCTGAAATTTTATATAAGAATCGGAACGTTTATGCGGATATCTCCGGATTGGTTGTGGGTGATGATTTGGATAACCCGTATGGAGTGATGACGAGAAAAAGAATTAGGGATCTAATCGATTATGATAGTTTAAACTTTAAGTTAATTTATGGCACTGATTGGCCACTTTGCCCGATGGATGTGTATCTGAAATTTGTAAAAACACTTGAACTCACTAACGATCAGCAGGAAAAACTATTCTTCAAGAATGCCCAAAAAGTTTTTGGCTTGGCGTAGTTGGTTCTTATCTATAGTACTTTTTTATATTCGCCTTATGTTCTTGGTACGTCACTGAGCAATGAATATTTCCGTGCCTATCATGTAGATAAAAGAGGCAGTTCGTTTTGCGCGGATTGAGTGCGGCTTTAAGCGCAGCTATGCTGACATTAGAGATTGGTGTCGGGGGCAGGCCTTTATTTTGGTATGTGTTGTAGGGTGAATTGATATATTTGTCTTCAGATAGAACCGGTGGCCACCAGCCATTTTTGTTGTTACCTTTTGCGTATTGAAGAGTGGCATCCATATCTAGGCTCATATCTTTGAAAATTCTGTTCCAAATTACTCCAGATATAAGTTTCATGTCATTTGTTCCAGCCGCTTCACGTTCAATAATAGAGGCAACCCGCACGGCTGTGTCTACGTTGATGATGTTCGCTGTTGTGGTGGCATATTTAGATTCCACGTCATCGTTGAATCTCTCCATCATAACTTTGTAAGCTTGATCTGGTGTGGTGTTTCTAGGAAACAGGTATCCGCCTGGGCTGTAGTATCCCTCTTTATTTTTATTGTCAATATATTTGTCTGCAGATATAAATGCAAGTTTTTTGCCAATGTTCCAATTGAGCTCATTGCTAAGTAGTGCTGCAATCTCTTCTTTGCGCAGACCAGAATTCAGGACCACATATCTTGATGTTGGATTGGCAAGGTTTTGGTACAGTCGCCAGACGTTGAAGTTTTGTGCTAACCATTTTTGCCCGAGTTCGAAAATGTTAGCAACTGGTGCTGCCTCGTCTTTATTTACTTCTGGTTCAATGTCGTTGATCTGTTTGTTAACCAAATCCAAGTTGGTTGTAAGAATATCGCTTTTTTCTGTAGATGTTACGTAGGAAAAATTTAATACAAAAATTCCACCAATGGCAATCCCAAAACAGGCGATAAACAAGACTGTGTATTTGTTTATCCAGCGATCCATATAGTTATTATACTTGATGGGTTTTTTTTTACTATATTTCAGTGACTTTTTCGGTGTTTATTTACGGCTCCCGCTGGTGGCTAAACTTTCCTTTATATTGGGCCGTGCCATCGCACCTTTCGAATATGAATTGGCAGAGTCTTATTCCTGGGTAGAGAGCCATTGGTGCTGGTCCCATGTTGGTGATTTCCAGGACCTGTTTATTGTTTATACCAGGTTGCGCGAAGCCGGAGGTGATATGAACCCCAAGACCGATTCGGGCAAATCTGCTACGCCCTTCTATCCAGCCTGCTAAGCTAGGCGAGAGAGTAATAGTTTCTTTTGTGATGCCTAAGACTGACTCGCCTGGTTTAAGCAAGAGATAACCACCCTCTTCAATCTCAATTTTTTCAGTGATTGTCTCGAAGTTGGCATCGTTGGTCACTGGGAAAACCTCGTTGTAGTGCTTAAAAATCCTAAAAGCTTTGTCCAGATGGAGGTCAACCGATCCTGGTCCTATTTGATCGTCTGTTGGGATTGGTTCAATGACAATATTGCCATTCTTTAGCTCTTCGATAATCTTATTTTTTGCTAGGATCATAAATATATGTTAATTGATTAGGTCTAAATAATACGTTAAAAAACCTTACTGTGCAACGCTTTTTTGGCTGTAATTATTCTTGACAAATTTATATCACTATGCTATACTAGCGGAGTAGATTTGAACCTTGAGTTTTATGAATATTACTTGAGGAATTGCGATTTTTGTTTTTAAGGCGCCAAGGGGTTGGATTAGAGTAATGGTAAATAATTTCATTTATTTATTACTTTGGATTCTTGTACCATTCTTTGACCAACCTCTTAAAAACAAAAACCGCAATTCCTCATAACAAACGTTACGCCCTTAAGGAGGCACTCAGATGCGAGCTTTGAACTATGATAACGAAGATATCGCCCTGGACGGAGTTTCGCAGATCAACAAGCTGACGAAGCCCGCTGGCACCAAGCACAATCCGATCGAGTGCTACGGAAAGATTCTCAGTCGGGATAATGGTCCGAAACGGGCTGAGATGATCCAGGCGAGCGTCACCAGGGCTGGCGGTGTTGTTATCAACCCACCAATGACAAAATACTTCGTCAAGAATGGCGATATCTACATAGATCTGCAGGGTAACACCTTAGTCGAGATCAAGCCGATCTCGCTGGACGATGCTATTACGAAGGGTCTGATCAGGTAGTTAACAAATTCGCAATTCGGTAACTGCAAACATCATACAAACCCGGAAGCCTTTAGGAGGCAATCACATGAGCCAGAACAACACGGTCGCCAAGGTCAATTACAAGAGGGGCTTCTGCGGGTCGTTCGAGGCTCGGAAGAAGGTCACCTACATCGGCACGATCGTCCATGAAACGCCCGCCAAGAAGGGCAAGACGGTCGACAAGATGCAGGCCCGGATCGACTTCGTGGACGCTGCCCCCATCAAGCCGTCCCTGACCAAGTACTTCGAGAGGAGGAATGGTGGACAGTGGATG
This sequence comes from Candidatus Vogelbacteria bacterium, assembly GCA_016201425.1. The sequence continues at coordinate 12,303 of JACQCW010000032.1, forward strand.
GATCAGAAGGGGGACCTGTTCATGACGGTCGGTGAGGCGGCGACTTGGATTGTTATCACGAACGATACCGAACCGAAGAAGGAGTAATATTCAAATCTCGAAAGAGCGCAAATGGGGCCCTGCGAAAGTGGGCCTTTTTTCTTTCGCTCAAATACTTGACAGTATTATTGTATCGTGATATACTGTCGGCGTATTGAATAATATTGACAACTATTATGCCTTAAGGAGGCGGTCGGATGAGTAACAATAGGTGTCTGCGGGTCTCGTGTTTTGGGAAGATCCTGTCACGAATCCAGATGCGAGGTAGGGCTGAAGTAATTCGTACTCAGATTACCCGAGTTGGTAGTGTCACCCAGGATCCACCGACGACTCGATACTTCATTGAGGGCAAGAAGGGTAGGTTTCTCGATATTCAGGGCAATATCTTTATTGAGCGCAAGTAGTAATTACTTTAACCTTAAATATGGTCTGTACCTAGAGGAGCTACTTAAGATGGCTAACACATATATTCTTTCTGGGGCAAGGGAGTTCATTAGATTAACTGAAGTTGCGGAAGGACTCCGTGACTCCATGTATAATGAGAAGGCAATGTTTAACCTGATCTTTTCTCAAGACGTGGCTGGGAAGATCTCCGATCTAAACATCCCCTTCGTGCGGCGGCCTCGGTCCGGGTCACCTGCAAATCATGTGGTAATGTATGTGGCGGACTTGAGGAAGATGGCTAATGAACTTCAGGCGATCGTGGATGCGATCGGTGGAGCGTCAAAGGCCGATCTGGGCGAAAAGTGACAAAAGATTCGGCGCATCACTTATTCAATAATCTCGAAAGAGCGCAAATGGGGCCCTGCGAAAGTGGGCCTTTTTTCTTTCGCTAAACATGAGAAAGATCTGAAAAAACACCCCCGTCTCTGATTTTCATCGGAGCGGGGGTTTGTGTTAACTATTTGAATTTAGGGCTTCATGATTTCTTTGTACATTTCCTCGTCCAGGATCTCGGGTTCAGGGTACGTAACTGCACAGATGCAATTTTCGAGACCCTTGTCGAAACGCTGCTCGTACTGCTTGGGACAGAGAAGCTTGCCGCTTCCCTCGAAACGATCAGTGAAATGAAGTTGAACGACATAAGGATCTTTAAACCAACCAAAGACGATGGTCTCCTTCTTCTTCTCGACCAAGGTCATTGGTAGGGCCATGACCCGTTCCTTTTCGACCTTGGTTACTCCTCCATAGTGGAAGGCACGGAATCTTTTCCCACTCGATCTCTCGATCTGAAAGCATCCAATGTCCTTGAACTTGCCATCTACGATTCTCACGTAGAGCGCCTGGAAGTCAGCCTCCTTGAGGGGCTTCCATTTGTAGGCACCCTTTACTCTTGGAGTGTTTGTTTTGCCGTCAATTCTGCATTTCGGAATGAACTTGCTGTGAAACAGTACTCCACCTTCGCGCTTGATCTCGGGATCTTCCGACTTCGACCGCCAAAGCATTTCCTCCTTGAACTGATCTAACGTGCCGTCGAATTTCTCGACTGGCTTGACGTACTTGAGTCCCTCGCAGATCTTTTCGAGATGTGCCCGGTTCTCATCGAAGGTGAAGTTGGTACGCTCACCGTTGAGGTAGAAAACGTCGAAGAGTCTGTAGTGCAGAAGGCCTGCCTTCAATGCTTCCTTGATCTCTTCGGGATCTGTCTTGGAGACTATGCTGCCCACACGTCCACGATCATCGTAGTCGGCGTGAGCTACAATCTCACCCGCAAGCAAACTTCGTGCAGGCAAGAGTTCTTCGGGGATACTCTCGAGTTCCTCGATAATGTTCCAGATGTTACGGTCGTTGATGGGAAGATTCCCGTCGGTGAAAAGTGACACTTTTCTGGAGGTATTGGTTTTAGCCTTACCTCTCCAGCCGTCACGCTTCCAGGTGATCCTGAGATCACCATTTTGCTCAAGCTTGTAGACTTCTGACTCTTTGTAATCATCTTGCTCCTTCGGCTTGGAAAGCGTCAGGTACAGTGGAATATTACCGTCGAATTCCTTTTTAAGTTCCACTCGCGAACCTCCTTTGGTTCGTTACAGATTGGTTACGGTTTTTGTTTTGGAATTTTCCAGTTCTTTGGCGGCCTGGGCATGCGCACGCTTGGTTATGAAGGTTAGACTTGCATGACCAACGAAGCAGCCCCACGGATAGATGAGGTCAGTTATCAGATGATGGCTCCTCAGTAGCACCACTACAATTCCGATTGCGAATGCATGGCACCACAGTGACCATGGGGTAGGATCCTCGTTCGCAGGATCTTCGAGGACATCTCGAAGAATCGGTAAGACGGCAATAGAGAATGTCGCGATGATTACGAAATGGGCGAATGTTGCCGACTGGTATTTCCATGCCAGTATTGCGACAACTCCAAGGAGAAGCATGTACAGATCTTCGTCGGTCGGTTTCTCGAACACGCCTTTTACAAGCATGTAGCAGAAGACCAAGAAACAGGCTATCGAACCCGTCATCGGGAGAATCGTCATGGCCCAGTCTTGATTCATGCCGAAGTATGAACTGGCGTTCATAATCGTGATGAAGGTCATGATGAACCATGAGATGGCATTGTTTTTCGGTTTCTTCTTTTTGTCCTTGTCGATGTTGCGGTTGGCACGCTTCGCGTACGCGATGTACGCGTGCAGGGAGTACCGTACGGCCGTAGCGGCCAGAGCCCATGCTATACAGGCAATGAACCACATAATGAAATTCACGTCTGGCCTCCTTAAAAGCCTTATTTTGTCGAGGTGCGAGTGTCTATATTTTTGTTTAGCATTGTATCATACTAGTAGAAATAGTCAATATTTACAGTAAGAAAATACTGATTAGAATATTTTCTTAGTTTGTACTCTGTGACTGTCCCGCAAACCGGGACAAAGGAGGTTACTGTGAGTGAGGATAATAGTGGGCCTAAGAGCGTTTTGAGTAAGGAGCCTGCATCTGTGATTTTGGTTCCAGAGGGGGAAACGGTTACTGTTCGAACCGATAATGTTTTGTCTGAGGTGTTTGATGCCTTCGATCGGATGTTTTCTGGATTCATTCCGATTGTTGAGTTGGAACAGCTTCGACAAGCGACCCTCGAGCAGACTAGTGATTCCATCGTTGCAACGGTTTCTGTGCCGGAAAATGTGAAGAAGGGTGATATTACAGTTGAGGTTGTGGATGGATATCTCTATGTTGATTCTAGGGTAGAGCAATGGCAGGGTGATGGTGAGAATCGTCGTCTTGTTGGCGTGGAGGTGCTTGAGAACCTCTTCACACTTCCAAATCCGGTTGACGCAACCAAGGTCGAGGCTAAGTTCGAGAATGGTGTGTTGATCGTTACTTTGCCAAAGACTGGATCTTGGACGAAGAAGGTTCAAGTAGATTAATAGATTAAGTAGGTTTTACCCCATAGTGAAAAGTAGTATTACTGTTTTTACTATGGGGCTTTATTTTTGATAAAATTAATGTATAATTCACGCATCATGTCAGACAAAAAAAATAACAAAAGTAAAAAAGGTGGAGGTGGCTTAAATCCGAAGGATATGCTTGGTCAATTTGGGCGACACATCCTTATCACAATTGTTTTGATATTGTTGGTTTTATCGTCTTATTCTGCGGTGAGTGAGCAGATGGCACAAACGACTCCAGAGATATCACTTTCTCAATTATCTGCAGACATCAAGTCTGGTAACGCGATGAAGATTGATATTGAGGGAGACGATTTATCTGTTACATATAAAGATAAAACTATCAAGAAAGCGAAGAAGGAAGCCGAGTCATCACTTAGTCAAACATTAGTTAATTATGGGGTCACTGCTGAGGATCTGAAGGTTGTTTCGATCGCGGTCAAAAGCCCATCCGGGATTTACTTCTGGTTTGTGGCACTTTCCCCGTTTATCTTTCCGCTTATTTTTGTGCTGATTATTTTTTGGATTATCTCAAGACAGGTTAAGGGTTCATCGATGCAGGCATTTAGTTTTGGTCAGTCGAAGGCGAGAATAATTGAACCAACGGACGAGAAACAGAAGGTTTTATTCAAAGATGTGGCCGGTGCCAAAGAAGCGAAAGAGGAGTTGATTGAGATCGTAGACTTTTTGAAAAATCCAAAGAAGTTTTTAGATATTGGTGCGCGGATACCAAAGGGAGTCATTTTAACTGGCGCTCCAGGAACGGGTAAGACACTACTGGCGCGAGCAGTTGCGGGGGAGGCGAATGTGCCGTTCCTCTATCTTTCTGGTTCTGAATTTGTCGAAATGTTTGTGGGGGTGGGTGCATCGCGCGTGAGAGATCTGTTTAAGATTGCGAAGAAGATCGCGCCGTCTATAATTTTTGTGGACGAAATTGATGCCGTCGGCAGACACCGTGGCAGCGGTATGGGGGGGGGTAATGACGAAAGAGAGCAAACACTGAACCAGATTTTGGTTGAGATGGATGGATTCGAGCCGAGCGAAAAGGTCATTGTGATGGCCGCCACAAACAGACCAGATGTTTTGGACGTTGCGTTGCTTCGACCTGGTAGATTTGATCGCCGGATTGTCCTAGATCTACCGGATATCAAAGAGAGAGAGGAGATTCTAAAAATACATTCTGTAAATAAACCGTTTGCGGAGGATGTTGTACTTAAGGTTATTGCCGAGAGAACACCTGGATTTTCGGGAGCTGATTTGGCAAGTTTAATGAATGAGGGATCAATTCTTGCGGCACGAGAAAATCGCACAAAAATTTCTCAGTATGACCTTATAAGATCGGTTGAAAAGGTAATGCTTGGTCCGGAGCGTAAGAGTCATATTTTGTCAGATGAGGAGAAGGGGATCACGGCTTACCATGAGATGGGTCACGCCTTAGTCGCCTCAATCTTGCCGCATGCTGATCCTGTTCATAAGGTTTCGATAATTTCCCGAGGTCGCGCCGCTGGTTACACCCTCAAGCTGCCTCTTGAGGAAAGAAAGATGCGAAATAGGTTAGATTTCTTAGATGACATTGCCGTGTCACTTGGAGGTTATGCGGCTGAGAAGATGATTTTTGGTGAAGTTACTACTGGTGCCTCAAACGATATAAATGTTTCAACTCATGTTGCGCGCGAAATGGTGACGAGGTATGGGATGTCAGAGAAAATTGGCCCAGTCGATTTTGGAGATAATGGCGCAGTGAGTCCTTTAACTGGTATTAAGACCTCTTCGGCCTATTCTGAAAATTATGCAGCGATGCTTGAT
>JACQCW010000033.1 GCA_016201425.1 Candidatus Vogelbacteria bacterium
TATATTTTGGGGCTAAAGATTGAATATGCTGCAGATCAGAAATTAAGTAAGAAAAACTTATTAGTGACCTTCTGGAAATTGAACTTTAGGTTGCCCAGAAGGCTTCACACAAGTTACGGCTGTTGATGGATTAATACCAAACTTCTTGGCATATTTCTTATTAGTTTCTACAGCAACATCCCTCAGTTTTTTAAGTGTTTCTGGATTTCGAAGTGCTTTACAATCCCAATGCCCATCGATCGAGACCCCAAGAAGTGCCTCTTCCTCACAATTATTTTTCCACTCTTTTGACAGATAAGGGAAGTGTGTTAATGATGCTTGATACGTACCGAGAATAGCTGCCACCCTCACTTTCTCTATTAATGTTGTCTCTGTATCGTTCGATCGTGCAACCACTTGCGACAAATTACAAAACTGCTTAGACCTCAAAATAATTTCACCACAAGGATTAACGCCGGCAGTTTGGGCCTCGTCCTTAAATGTAGTCCATCGCCTTGATGGCACCTGCTTCTCTAAACTGCCTCGATTAAAAATTCCACGCTCGCCTGATCCCGCCTTAACCAAATTGCCCCACTCATCCAAAAATTGCGCCACGGTTGGCTTCTCGTTATACGCAACAGAGTTATTGGCCATACTTCTCTCTGGATGAGACAGGTAAAACTGTCCATTCTTGGCATCTCGCATTTCGATGTCATCCAATTCTGACAAAGAGATAAGCGCACTTCTTCTCACTCCACCCATTACAACTACTTCACCCGTCTTGCATACAATATCGTGCACATCGAGAGTTGTGAGATGTCTGCCTTGCCTACTAAACATTTTTCCTCGAGCAAAATCTAGTAGGGCCTTGAGTGGCTCCGGGCCAGAAGCACGACCCCCCATGGTCTTTAGCCGAGCGCCTTGAGGTCTTATTTGAGAATAATCAAATATAACATCTTCTCCATTTGACCATGTCGTTAAGCCCAATACAAACGCATCCGCCCAACCCTCCTTACTATCTGCAATTATGTGAGTTGACACCTTTTTTTTCATCTGGCGTTTAATGATGGGAAGAAGTTCAACATTTTGTCTCTCAGCAGCGAAACCCACTCCCGTGCCACACATTAATACATACATGATCTCGCCAAAATCTTGCCATTTGGTAGGCGAAATAAAGGCACAATTATAAGCACAAACATTTGTGGCATCTGCCGCTGCTCCAGACGCCCAGAGCAATCTCATCGAACCTAAGGACTTCATGTTAAGCATGTACTCTCGAATCTCTTTGTATTCGGCATCAGAAAGTTTTTTACCAAGCTTAGACCGCATATAGTCGTTATACCGACCAATGGTCTCCTCCCAAGTCTCTCTGCGTCCTTTTTGGTCTAACCACTTTGAATATGAACTATAGAAAACGTATTCGGAAAGCTGATTCTGAAAGTACTTCTGACTCTCTGTGACGGCTTGTCTAACATTTGCAGGGACTAAGCTCCCGCGCGATCGTCGCGCTTCAGCACGCTTCTCTCTGTAAAGAATATAAGCCTTAGCAGTCTTAACAAAATCCATCAAAATTAACTCATTCTCGACTATATCCTGAATCTCTTCAACGGTTGGAATGTACTCTTTGTTTCCATCAGCAATTCTTAAAACCTCCTTAACAACCGAGTAGGCGACAAAGCGTGGGTCGTCGGGCTTCCCCTCTCCAGAAACTTTCATTGCCCTCTCAACGGCGCTGGAGATTTTAGAAATATCAAAATCAATCACGGTGCCATCTCGCTTCATCACCTTCTTTGGCATTCGCGCCGGTTCCCTTTTTGAAATTTTTCTTTCCTCTCCCATTTTTTTACATTAAACTAATAATTTTAAAAAATCTATGTATACATTCTACAAAATAAAAAATTATTCGGATGATAAAAAATGGTGGATAACTATCGAGATATGGTCAATAAAACAGAATAGAAAAAATGTAAAACCCATCTGTCTAAATATCGATGATTTACAGTTCAAAACAACCACAAACCTCTGTGAATTCATAAGTATTGACAAACAAGAAGTTAATTGTTTTTTGCGAGTCTCCAGAGGGAGAACCCGCCAATAAAATAACCCGCGAGCACATCACTCAGAAAATGTACATCCAAATATAATCGACTAAAGCCGATTAACAAAACCAGCAGCACCAGAGAGTATGTTATAACTTTTTTATATCTAAACTCAGGAGAAAAATTGTTAAGTAAATAACAAATAAATCCATAGACAAATATCGAGGCTGCGGCATGTCCGCTGGGCATGGATCCGTCAGTCTCACCGTAAAGTATGCCGCCCAACGGTCTCGGCCTGTCGACAAAAAATTTTAATGCGTAGACAACTATTTCAGAAGTAGCAAAATACGCTACATAGTATCTAAATAAACCTCTGTGATTTCTCCATAAATAAATAGAAGTTCCAAAAAAAACAGGCACAATAACGGCTGGCCCACCAAAGTTCGTAAGAAAAGCAAAGAGAGATGTGACCCATGCCGAATGCATGGCCAAAATTAGACCTTCTACACGTAAGTCCACAAAACTAAGGTAGTTCAACATAAGCTAATTGTACCATTAAAGACAAACTTTTAACATTGACCAGCAATTATTCTTAGAGTAGTGTTAAATTAGAAATAAGTAAATAAAAGAACATTTACAAAAATAAAGGAGGTGAGGAAAAGTGAAGATCAAAACTTTTCTTGTAAATCTTTGGAAGAAGGCGCTCGACTACAAAGAGATCGCGATCAACATTGTATGTGGCCTATTGATGCTGAGTCTTATCTTTGACTTATGTTATGGCGAGGGAAAAGCAGGACTGGGAATTTTTACCCTAATCATTAACAACCTAGGACTTTGTTTGACTCCGCAGTTTTATATATCAGTCACCATTTTGGGGACTATCTGCTTGATTACAAGAACAACCTTTTTGCGTTTCATCTTTATGGCCGAAGTCCTTTGGGTGGTTTGCCTAACAAAGGAATTCTATCTATCCCCATATGCACTGGCCACAAACTGTCTTGTTGCAAACATATTATGGTTTCACTTCGTCCTCGCCTTAACACTCTGGCTAGGCAAAATCAATCGAATCTTCAACTGGTCATGGCTCGGAATGAATATAAATCTCTTGCCACTTCTCAAGCGATACTTGGGTCCAATTTTCGTTGTACTTTTAATGCTTGATCTTCCAAGCATCACTGGGTGGGAAGAATATGTTTTTAGAGTCGGAATTACTAACTGGCACATGGGTATTGCCAACAGTATACTCTTCGGCTTTGCGCACTGTGTAATAGGCATTCCTCTTGGGGCAGGCATCGCACTAATCGGCTTAGGTTTGTGGCTTGACTGGTGCTATTTCATGGCTGGACCAATCTTTATTGCACCACACGCTCCACCCATGTTTGATCCGCACGTTTTCGCAACCATGAACCATACGACTTTCAACCTGGTTGGCTGTTTCATGATGTTATACTTCCTCATCAAGAGGCACATTGAGCTAGCCAAAAATTGAAAAAATAAATTATCTTAGATTTTTGGGCCATTTATGGCCCTTTTTTCTATAAATTTTAATCCACAGTTTGACTACTATACAATCAAATGCCTTGCTATAATTAAATCTATTAATAACCAAGATTATAAATTAATAAAAACATCATATGATGTGTGAAGGAGGAAAAAAGTGTTGTACACCACATTGGCTAGGGTGGGTTTTAGTAGTAATAGGGTCTTTAAACTGGGGACTCATTGGACTCTCCGGATTTTTTGGCGGTGGGAATTGGAATGTAGTTAACCTTCTACTCGGCTCATGGCCAATGGTAGAGTGGGCTGTATATGTATTAGTTGGCCTTTCAGCCTTGATGCTCCTCAAGGGCTGCAATTGCAAAACCTGTTCTAGCGACATGATGAAATAAGGGATTTTCTCATTGGTTCACCTTCAAAAAACCTGTACTTAGCAGGTTTTTTGTTTGGACCCATTCACGGCTTGACATCATGGAGATACTAGGTTAGTTTAATGGGGTGTAAATGTTCTTTTAAAAGTTACAGGAGGAAAAATGACTCCAAAGAAGATTGTGATTTGCGGCGGTTCGGGCTTTCTTGGTAAGACTCTGACTGAATACTTCACAAGGAATGGCTACTTGGTCAGCATAGTTTCTCGAAGCAAACCGAAATTTAAGTGCGACGAATATACCCAGTGGGACGGTCGCACCCTTGATGGTTGGGAACTGGAGCTAGAAGGCGCGGAAGCTGTCATAAACATGGCAGGACGAAGCGTGGATTGCCGATATTCAGATGGAAACAAGAAGCTCATACTTGATTCGCGAATTTACTCAACAAAAGCAATGGGCAGGGGAATCAATCGTTGTGTAAACCCGCCAAAGGTCTGGCTCAATTCAAGCACTGCGACCATCTACAAACACTCTTTCGACAAGCCGATGGATGAGAATGGTGAAATCGGTGCAACAGACGAAGCCAAAGATGCCTTCTCGATCGAAGTTGCTAGGGCTTGGGAAAAAGAGCTGGAAAACGCCTCAACGCCGAAAACGCGTAAGGTTGCTCTCCGAACGGCTATGGTGATGAGTGCGAATAAAGGCGGAGTCTTTCACGTTCTACGCCGACTCGCAAGAACAGGCCTCGGTGGCAAAATGGGAACGGGCGAACAGTTCGTTTCCTGGATCCATGAGCAAGACTTCTGCCGTGCCGTAGAAAAGATCATTGACGATAGCGATCTTTCAGGCATCGTAAATGTTGCGGCACCGAATCCGATTAAGAACAATGAGATGATGCAAATCTTTCGCCAAGTTGCTGATGCATCATTTGGGTTGCCGGCAAGCAAATGGATGCTTGAGATTGGGGCATTTTTCCTGAGAACCGAAACAGAGCTCATTATCAAAAGTCGACGTGTTGTACCAGGAAGACTTTTAAAATCAGGCTTTGAATTCAACTATCCAGAAATGCTGAAAGCAGTTCGGGAAATCGAAAGCAGAATAGAGTAATATAAAAGCCGTCCTAACTAAATAGGACGGCTATTTTTTAAAACATATTGAAGATCGGCCAGATAATTCTCTTAATAAAAGGCTGATGAAAGAGGATCGGCAAAGGCAGTATGAGCCAGAAGGCTGTCCAGATCCACCCAATCACAGGATAAGTGTTTACTGAATAGCCCCAAGTCTTGAACTTGCGCTCAGTCACAACTAAGCATCCATGAATCAGGAAGTAGAGCATCGGCAAGCCGTAACCAGCATGCACGGGGAAACTTATGACAAGTTCGTGAAGCGCGCCAGAGAAAATAAAGACGGCCATCGCTGCCAAATTCGTTCCAACAATTGGCGAGAGCGGCCGATAGATAGCAGAAGTCGCCATCTCTGAGAACGCGTTATTCCACCTCTTTCCCCAAAAGCTGCTCAGGCTGGTCGCCAAGAACGGCTCGTTAAACTGCGATTGACATCCAACTCTATTTGACTGCCAGAAGGCTGCAAGTAGATTTAGAAGGCCAAAGTGAAAGATAAGCGATAGTGCTGGCAGAGCGAGAAAGAAAAACAGTAGATCCCTCGAGACGAACGATACGTACACCGCCCCAGAACCCACGAGCATAGCAAGATAGAACAACGCCCCACCAACACTAGCCCAAAGTAAACCGCGCAGTGCTAGACTTTCAGTCTCTTTACGATAAGCGACAAATGGCTCGGTGAAGACCTTTGCCCTCGGGCCGACCCAGCCCAAATTAAAGATCAACCACCAGCCAAAACTTATGTTGCATCTCTCTTGCCCATTATCCTCAAGAGTCACCACTGTTTTCATCCCCGCAAAAAGCGCGGCGATCAAAGCAAGCATTCTAAAACCGAAAGGCTCGAGTAGAACCACATAGTTAGTGGCTGAGACTGCAGTCAGAGTAAGCAACCATGCCTCCAACCTACTCTTCCAACTTAGATCCTGCTTCTGGATAAAGTAGCCAGCCACCACGGCCAGCAAATATATAACGAGAAAGTAACCAGCCACATGAAGATTCGGTATCAATGCCGACATCTTTACCACCACCCCAACTGATGAGTCGCCGACATAGCGTACACAATCGTCAAATACACGAAGAGTAACGTTATCATCACGTTACCAAGTTTATACCAGAATGTGTTGGGAATACTCGCAGTACTTTTGTCCATAATGAAAAGCTGGATTGTGAGCCGCACACCCCAGTAAAAGAACGCGTAGCAAAGTATCGCCAAAGCGAGAGGACCTTTAGCGAGCAACGCGGCTGAACAAGTAATTGAAACAATTCCCAGAGCAATATTGGTGCTAAATATATAACACGCATATGTCCAGAAAACCTCTCTAGTAAGTGGCCGAAGCCTCTTTGTCTCCTCCTTCCAATCAAGCAAGTATGGAATAGAGAGACTCGCCGCCGCGATGATCAACTGACCAACGCCCGCAAGAATAATCAATGTACCAAGCCAACTCAACATCTTCTATCTCCTTGCGTAAGAGTTAAAAGTTAATTTTGTCGCGAATTTCCCTCATGACCGTGAGCAGAAAAAATAACTTTTAACTGTAAATACCAAATATTTTTATTTGTAAAAGTTCTACGTATCTATTTTATCTGACAATTACTACCTCTGTGCGTTGCAACATATCTATACAATATCTCCCCTAACCACAAAACTGGCCAAAGGGTCAAAAGATATGACGCCGGCCACAAATATTTGGTGTGACGCAACATCTCTACAATGGCGGCAAAGCCAAAGAACTTATTCCCCACCCGATTCACAACAACCCAGGAGTTTCGCTCCAACATCTCTTTAAAGATGTTGACATCACTCTGCCCTGGGGCAATTATCGTATCAGACGGAAGGGCGAAATAGTTCAGAAGCCTTGCACCTTTTTTGCAAATTCCACAGTCATCATCATAGTAAATTTTAAGTCCCATAATGCCTCCTTGTTTTCCGAGCTCAAACTACCACAGTTTTACATAAATGTATATGGAATCTTTCAAGATTTTAAAATCTGATCGCTATATGAATTTGTAATGAGATCAGCTTGATCAATTCCAAGTAATTCTAAATACCTATTACATTGCTCAAGAAGTTTTTCTTTAGCAATATTACCTGTGGTATCAATCGCCTCTATCTCCATAAAAGTTCCTAAACTCTTAACGTCATCAAGATGAAATTTAACATTATCTATAAAATATATCTCTCGTTGTTTATCTACAACCGCCAAAACTCCGAGCGACTTTATCAAAAGCTCTTTTAAATTAGAGCCGGGTTCATGCTTGTATAAAATAACATCTGATTGTTTGGGCCCCTCCTTATCCTCCCGCTCGTAGAAAATAAGATAATTCTCAATGTTTCCTTCTCTTATCTTCAGTCTGCCATTATTTGCCTTGAAATAAGTATCGACCTGATGATCAGTGCCCTTGAAATCTGCTTTGTGTAATTTTAAAATCTCTCTGACTTTCCCCTGATCAGCACACTTAGCTTTTATTTCTATGTTGATGTGTGACATATTTTAACTCAGTTTGCCTTCTTTAAGAAGTTCAAGCGCTGATCTTCCAGTTTGCACTTTCAAGATAGCTGCATGTGTATTCTGAAGAGCATCTTTAATTCTCTCAACTTGCTTTGGAACTGTATTAGACGGTAGTTTTTCTATTGCAAAGTATTCAATCTGATCCGCTTCATCATTTAGCGCAATCTCGCCGCCTAGTATTTTACACACAAAAGAAAAAACCATATCATCCTTGTCTGGTTTACTATAGACTCCGGCGAGTTTAGTGATTTCAACATCTAAACCCGTTTCTTCTTTTACCTCTCGCTTAACCCCATCCCACGGGACTTCGCCTGATTCTAAAGCCCCACCCGGCAAATTCCACAAATCGTGGTCTCTTCGATGACAAAGTAATACCCGATTCTGTTCATCGAATATCATTCCGAATACTCCTATTGTGAATTGAGATTTCATTATAGTTCGAATCCCTACGAAAGCTCTCCTCCCAGAGCTTTCTCCTAAATTTAACCTAGTTAAATTTCTCCTGCGGAGAGGGAGGGATTCTCGGCTTACCGCCGCTGGTACTTTTCGATCTCACTTCGCTTCGCTCGTTCAATAACGAAAAGTCTTTCTCATCCCTCACGCGAGTGAAGCAGTTCACTCGCTCCTCTCCTTCGCTCACTACGTTCGCTGCGGAGAGGGAGGGATTCGAACCCTCGATACCCTTTCGGATATACCACCTTTCCAGGGTGGCCCATTCGACCGCTCTGGCACCTCTCCAATATTTTAACTGTCTCAATATTTGCGTAGAATTAAAATAGCATAGATTTTAAAGTTTATCTATATTAATTAAAAGTATGCTAAAATAAATTAAACAAATTTAATTATGAACACACGTATTAAGGGGCAAATTGAGGGTTGGAAGTTTATTCAGAATCTGGCATTTGATGTCTTGAAAATGCTTCCTGATGAGCAACTAGACTTTACTGTTGGTAAGAACATGGGCACACTTGGTGAACAATTTCGCCATATTATAAGAGTACGGACCCAATATACTGAGGCCATTGAGAACAATAAGGTCGCTGATACGATAGAGAAGATTGATCCAAACGTTGCTAGGTCAAAAACAAAACTCCTTAAACTTTGGGAGATGGCAAACCAAAGACTACTGAGTGTACTTGAGAATACAGATTCCGAAGCATTAGAAAAGAAAATAATCGATTGGACACATTGGGGGATCGAATCAATGAATATCCACGGCCATCTTAATGCCCTAATGGATCATGAAAATCTTCACAACGGGCAGCTAATCGTCTATCTCCGCACTATGGACTTAAAATTTCCGAAAAGCTGGAAGTCTTGGGGTCTATAAAACTGAAAATAATCATGACACAATCTTTGACAGTGTGACAATTAATTAAGTAATCCACATTTCTTACTTGGACAAAAGATTTTAATTGATATAATTATTCTCAGTAAGTTCATTATATCTAAAGAAAGGAGGTGAACTCATGGATAAGAACTTTAGTTCAAAGGTGCTCTTGAACCTGTTTGCAGTTGGTTACGTTCTGGCTGAGTGGGCTCCGGGTTGGCTGGCCAAGTTTTCGGGCTTGTTCCTTGCGAATCCGCTGACCTACAGCACGCCGTGGACTGGTGCCTTCTGTGCGGGCGCAATGGTTGCTCTGGTTGTCTATTGCAATGTGCTGGACAAGATGGTCGGAACTGGGCTTGGTGCTACCAAGGACCTAGCCAAGATCGCTTCTAAGACCGGCGCTGATTTGGCTAACTCCGGTGCTGACGCCGTCAAGGTGCTCGCAGCCGCAGGAAAGCAGGCCGCAGACAACGTTGTAGACAGTGTGGAGGCCCCATAAGCCTCCCGAATGAGTCCCCCGATCTGATTAAATTCAGACGGGGGTTTTATTTTACTTATTTAATTTGAGTCTTGATAGCGCACTCCCAGCCACGTTTATATTCTCTCAGATAATCCTCTTCACTACCGCCCGGCCAAGCCATCGTCATCACGCCAGACTTCAAATGCTCTCGCAATTTTTGGTCAGTTATAATTTTTTCAATTTTATCGATTGCTGCTTTTAAGTCACCAACTGGAAATATCAAACCATTCTGACCATCAACAACAACGTCCCCCGCACACCCAACGTCGGTCATAATCACAGGAGTACCAGCTGCAAGCGACTCAACTGCAGTCATCGCATAACCTTCAAATTTTGAGGTGAGCAAAAATACATCTGCGGTCTTGTAATAGGAAACTAAATCAGTATTCCAGGGTTCAAATATTATATTTGATGACAACCCCACATCCTTAACCGACCTTCGTAATGCCTGAACCTTAGGACCATCTCCAAGAATCAAGAGGCCAACGCTGGGAATCTTTTTTACGATCTGCCCCATAGCATCAATTGCCAGCCCGACATCCTTCTCTTTCGTTAATCGAGAAGCCATTAAAATAATGAATTTAAATTGAGAATATTTTCTGTGAAGATCGACTGTGGCTTTTGTATTTTTTATAGCGTTCACATTCACATAAATTGGTAAAACCCGAATTTTTGACCCATCCATCACTAGTCCAGAGCTCATAAGTGACTCTTCGATCCGCTTCGACACAACACGCAAACAACTCGCCTTGGGAATTATAAATTTGGAGATAAAGTATCTGATTTTGTTAAGTAGCGAGTCGAGATAAAAATAGGGTGACATAAAATCAGTATGAATCTGAACATGTAGTGGAACTCCAAAATATTTTGAAATGATATAACCAGCTAAGCCAGATTCAAATGGATCTTGGACTGAAACAAAGTCTGGTCGCTCAAGACGAAAGGCTAATCTAATTGCGTCAAACACATAAAGTAGCCGCGAGAATGAATTTGTAGGATAAACATATACATTATTGGACAAACTTTTTTTTGCCAAACTATTTTTTCTCGGCGAAAAAACGATTATATCAAGCCGCTCCAACATTGTGCCATATCTAACCTGACGTGCCGCAACAGAACTCCCATACTCAAACACTTTTCGATCAGAGCCAA
>JACQCW010000038.1 GCA_016201425.1 Candidatus Vogelbacteria bacterium
AGGTGAGTCAATTCATGCCTGACATGCGTCGGAAGGTTTTGGGATTTTGCCCAGGAATTGACATAGACACTACCACGAATCGGAGAGTAGCTGGATGCACCTTGTAGCCTAAGCATAATGACGTAGAAAATTATAGTAAGTGTCCCTATGTTTAACATAACATTCGGAGGAAGTGTATTGGAAAACAAGTCAGTGCCTGATCGGACTGGAGACGTCATATATCGGTACAATTGGATTATTGGAAAAATTGCGAGTAAAACCTGAGGGCTAATCTTCAATAGCGGGGAACGATATTTGACTTTTGGCAATAATTGATGTATCAGATCATTTTCCGTGATGCCTTTCGCTGTCAAATAAGTTTTCAGTTGGTTCCTACTCACCAGTCGGTTATCCAAAAGGTATGCGATGTTTTGTTTGACACTGTCTCTGAAATCTTCCGTAGTAGCCAGCCGCCCGCCAGCCTGTTGGCTGGACGAGGCGGGTTCGCCGAGACTGGCGACCCGTGCGCCCTCTTCTGCAGAGACTCTTTTCTCCGATGGTTTCCGATTCACAGCCTGGCTCTCAGCCAACACGGATAGAGAACGATAGGTTTGGATCATTTGCATGGTAAAATCGTGGCCCAAGCCAGCCTGAGTTTTGATTTCGTGACTGTCCAAAACTCCCTCTATTCCTGCCCTCTGCGCTGGGCTAGGTAACATTCTATTGGCCGCATAATTAATAAAAGTTCCTTCGTCAATCCCTCGATCCAAAAGCTCCTTGACCAAAGTTACAAATAAGGATTCTGTTTCAACTTTTTCATGAACTGCTCTGGCTGACCCTGTAGAAGCTGAAGGTTGTACTTCTTTTTGGCTTATGTACTTAGCGCCATCCAAACCAATGGGGTTAAGCAAATTGGCTCGTATGACGCCAGCCGCAAGAGCTCGATCGGCTTCCGCGCCACCTTCGGCTACGACTGAAACCACGGAGCCTTTCTTAAGATCCAACAACACCGGACTTGTGATACTGCGGGCGTTTGCTGATTTTAAAGTCTTTTCGTTGGTCACTTGAATTTGAGTGTGTGGGAATCGCTCGGCCGCCCGTATGACCCTTGCAAACAGGCGGAACGAAGGTCCTTGAGAAAGCACATTATGCAATAATTCGGTTCGTTCGGATCGGCTAACGGATTTATCAAACCAGATGTTAGTTTGTCCGTAGGTCTTCCTTCCTTGTTTAAGTAACCATTTTTTTGAAGAGTGGCAAAAATTTCTTGGGACGCTGCTTTGTCAATGAGTTGAACTTTACCCGGCATCGGCGCAAAAGATTCCGACCGGATACCCTCGAAAGCATTGGGAGCAATAGCCGTCGCCAGCCGCGCCCCTCGACTCGGCGCTAACGCGCCTTGCTCGGGACGAGCGCCGGCAGGTTGTCTCCGAGAAAGCTCATCCATGACAAGGCCTGGGAGATCCTGTTTTAACTTTCTCAACTCACTTGGTTCACCGGCCAGCCCTTCTATAACCGCAGAGATTAGCTTTGCTGGGTCGGTTTTTGGATGGTTCTCCAAATCATCGGCAATCGTCCTTACCAATACCTCTGAACTGGACGGGAGTGCCACGTTCCCTGCAGAAGATCGAGTGCGAATCGACGGCACAAAAGCCGGCACTTTTGGAAACGACTTTACGGGCATCTCTCTGGACACAATTTCTCTAGTGATAGGTCTAACGGATTCGACCTTGCCTTCGAGAGTAACTTTTACTTCATAATCTAATAGTTTCCCATCTTCCGGAAATGACACGTCTAAAAATTTAACCCGGCCGCCTTGCCGTTGCTGAACCGTCGCTTGTGACAAACGTGCCCCCAGTGTTTTTGCCCTTTCCAAAGAAATCAAGCTATTTGGGTATTTTTTTGCGTGTTCAGTAAGATTTGTCGTGTATTTTAGTATCGTCTCATCCGAAAGCCTTGAACCCAGCCCCTCAAGTTTTGCTAACGCAAGGATCGCTGCGGTGTCTTCATTTTGTAAACTAGGGACATAAAAAGGCGCGACAGAACGTGCTCCAGTTGCCAAATAAAACTCAGAGTCCTTAAACTGCTCTTCATATTCTTTGGGTTTTTGGGTGAGGATCGCAATGTAGGGACGGTCTGCGGATTTCTCATCGAATTTGGGCATGACGACGAGATACGAAAGTTTTTCTTCGTCCATGAGTTTAGATATCCCTTCGGAGTGGAAACCTCCGGTGATAAGGGCGGCGATGTTGGTGTGTTCTTCTCTCATTTTCTTAAGAGTATTTTGAAGAAGGATTTGGTTACGCTTGGAAGCGAGTTCATAGAACCGCTTGGCTGAAGGAATGGCACTTTTTAAAAACTTAAAGTCTGTTTGGTTTTGGGTATTGGTTTTAAAACTTAGAGACTGGGTTTGGGATTCTATGGCATCGATCTCGCAAGAGGCTTCATTCTTCACAAAGAACTCATAGTCTTTGGAGTTTAAGGACGTGTCCAAAAGCTGAGAGAGGATGTTGATGCAGTGGGTTAATTGAGAGAGATCTCGCTCGTCTTGGGTTTTATAGAGGGTTTCTTTAAGGCTATTCTCAAAGAGCTCCACTTCATCGAAGATGGTAATGAGGTCAATGGATTCGTAGAGGACGACGTATTCGGAGTAGAGGATGATATTCTTGTAGTTTAGGGGGTTAATGTCCACACCTTGAGAGAGCTGGCTTAGGGTGTAGTGAAAAGAGCCGGGGGTGATTTTGGATTGTTTGTATTGCAGCGCCGCCAAGACCAATTTCTCAAGGTCCGCTTTCGGAAGTTTTTGGCCGAGTTCCCTGATCAAGGCATCCCTCTCCTCCCCTGCCTTCTTAAAGTTAATCTCCTTCTCGAGGTCCACGGTATCGGCGAGTTTCTTAAGGTTCGGGTACTTCGTGTAGTCAACGCCTTTTTCTTTAGCGAGGGTGCTGAAATAATCCCAGTATTCGGTGAATTTGATGTCTCCGTTCTTATGGAGGAGTTTCTTGGAGACAAGTTCCTGAAGTTTGGGAGAATAGACCTTGGTTTCCAGTTCATGCAGGGTGGCTTTTAAGGCCTTTAGTTCCTGCCGTATTTGAAGCTTTTTGTCGATTAAGTCTTTAAAGACCTCAACGTTTTCTTGGTAGAGGGAGGGGTCGTCTACGCCATAGAGACTGACGGGACTTTCCGAGATCATGGAGTAGAATTCACCGGCTGAGATCTTTCCTTCTTTCATGAGATATTCGCCTGTTTTCTTCTTTACCTCTTGGATAGGGAAGCTTGAGACAAGCGAGGTATCCACAAGGTCTGAGGAGCCTTCTAAGGCAATGAGCTTTAAATCGTAGTTCTTGACTAAGTTATCGAGAATCTTCGTGATACTTTCTTGGGCGCCTAGTTTTGAGTGGGCGTCTTGAATATTGATGATGATTTCATTAGTCCCTTGGACGGCTACTTTTCTTGCAAGACCGGAGTTAAAGGGAATGGCGATGTTATTTAGTTTATCTTCTGAATTTTTGGGAAGGACGTTCTTTGGCTGAGAATCGATCACATGGGACCAGACAGGGGTACCACCCTGGGCTTGGGCGAAATCTTGAGAGACGAAGGTGAGGATCACGAGCGCGGAGATGGTTCGAAGGACCGGAGAATATCTCGATTGGAATTTTTTTGATTCGTTCTTTTGCTTCATCAAGTCATCCATAAGCTCACTTGTACTTTTTATTTAAATAGGCTTCCTATACGACATATAAAAAATATATATAAAGAGCCCTAAAAAAATAATCAGAAAAATAAACTCAAAAGAGAGTTTTTCTTCTAACGCCTTAGACTACTATGAATTATGCTTACTGATTTTTCCAAGAACCCGATCCCAGTTTCGGTTTTTCTCTTACTAATAAGTATACCCAACGTCCCTGAAATATGCAATTTGATACTAAGGAAATTGTATGTATATAAGTCTTTTAGTATAAATAGTTTATAGAAAAATAGGCCTATTTTTCAACCGGCAGGTTTTTTAGAACTTCCGCGAATTGCTTTTTTGATAGTTGACTATCAGCCATTTTCAACACGGCATTTAAAAGTATTTGGTCTGGATCTAAGATGGAAACTCTGTTAATTTCAAGAAAAACCAGGCACGAGGCAAGTGCCGCTCGCTTATTTCCATCAAAAAACGGATGGTTCATGCAAATATGGAATGCATAGGCGGCGGCCATCTCAAAAATATCCTGATGCAGCCATTCTCCGCTAAAACTTGCCTCCGGTTGCGCGATAGCCGACTCAAGTAGAGAAATGTCACGAATACCGTGCTGCCCCCCATAGAGTTCGATCTGGTTTTTGTGGATATCGACCACTTCGGCGAGTGTAAGGAAAATGGGTGTCTTCACAAAAAAATCAGTGCGCTAAAGCGCGGAGGGTTTTTGAATGACGTTGATTTACTTTAGCGAGAGCCGATTTAACTTTTTTGTCCTTTTTGGCGTCTTGGACTGGCGAAATAATCAAATTCTTTCCATCAGTAGCGATTTCCAACGAGGTATCTTTTTCGATATGAAGAAGCTCCAAAATAGCTTTTTCAATAATCAGCGCTAGGCTGTTTCCATGAAGGGTGAGTCGTTTGATCATCGAGGCTCCTTAGGTGACTTAATGTACTTACACTGTATCACCTAATCCATCGTTTGTCAAACGGACTTAAGCCGAAATATACGACACCTTCGGCAGGCCTTTAAAATCGGCGTCGTTCGTGACAAGAGTAGCTTGATGCGCATGGGCTGTGGCGTAAATGATCGCGTCGGCCATAG
>JACQCW010000041.1 GCA_016201425.1 Candidatus Vogelbacteria bacterium
AGGCCACAGATATTGATATTGCCGCAAAGCACATCTTAAAAACTAAAGAAAACTTAAACAAACTCCTTGCAAAGAATACCGGCAAACCAATTGCACAAATTGAAAAGGATACCGATCGTGACTACTTCATGTCGGCCGACGAGGCAAAAAAATACGGTATTGTTGACGAAATTCTGAAACCTAAGAAACAGTAGTATGGCACTAGAGCCAAAATTCTAACTTGGAATTTTGGTGCGCTCATATTTACAACCTAACTCCAAAAATGTACTATCTATAAGGAAGATAATTAGTTTTTTGATAACTAACGACAAGAAAAAGAGAGGTCTGTATGACTGAAGATTCATTGGTAGCTAATAAAGTCATTCCAACTGTTCAAGATTTGGTTGAACGAAGAGTAAGTGAAGTAAGTAAGGATTCTTCTGAAACTGATAATTACATCTGGAAGTCTGGCTGGGTCACTATCATTCTTCATTGGATGGCACTGGCTTCAAAAGGGATTGCTGCGGGTACTATTTCAGCGACGGTGACGGTGGTTTCGTTCTATTTACTTTTTGTACTTGGCCAGCTCTGGTCAATACCAAGCGACCTTTTGCAGTTTTACTTTGCCTATTTTGCTCCCCTGCTGTTTTTAACCGGGGCCAGTGGTGCTGGGGCATTAGTACTTGGCAACCTTCTTGAGCACCAAGCTCGGGAGCGAGCGCTAGAGCTCGCAGGAGAGGAAAAAGAGCGGCAGCTTCTGACGGGCGGTGCATATGTGAGAGAAGCTGAAGCCGTTGCGATTAGAAATCTCGGTAATTCTGTTTACTCAGAAATCCAGCCACTTTTCCTAAGAGTAAAAGAGCTCAAAGACGAACGAGATGTTTTGTGGAAATCGTGGAAAGACGCCCAGAGACTCCTAGACACACCAACCAAAAAGCAGCTACTTGCAAGAATTAACGCTGCAATCAAGATCGCCAACAGCGAACTTGAACAAGTTGAAAAGAAAATTGGGGAAACCAGGACTGAATACGCCGACATACAAACTTACATTGAGCAGATTGCGGCTCACGCTCCTTTGCTCGATATTCAACACGAACGCATGGTGCGTGAGGACAAAGATTTAATCGAAGCAGACACAAAAAGAGAAAGGACTCTGGCCGATATCCGAGCCGAGGTCGATAGCGCGATGATCTCCGTTCAGATCGAGTCTGGAATCGTTCTTCCCGAATCAGCACATATCAAGAAGCTAGAAGAAAAATAAAACTTTAACCCTTTGACAGCAGTCTAAGGGTTTTTCTTTACAATCTAGACAAAATTTATGGCGATGAGCTTGAGCCTAACGAAGAGATGCAAGATACGGACCGAATGGAGGCTGTTAAAAATGACAGATATATTCACGTGCCTACTAAGGATGAAACCGCTGCGAAGATTCGTTCAGATCTCGAACCAAAGATCAGCGCTGGATACCGAGAATCATTGGTTGTCCTAGTTGAAGAGGCCGAGAGGATCTACGGTCCAGAAAACAACTAACTTGTGAGCACCCCACCCCTGAATTAATCAGGGGGCCCTTTTTATTAGACATCGCGAATGAGCCATGCTATATTGAATTTGCAACTTTATTAATTTAATTTTGTATTTCGTCAAAGACAGGTAAATGACTAAATGGGTATAAAAATATGACTAAATCAAATATTTTCATCTTGAACCAAGAAACTCGATCATCATAATAGAATTGAAATAGTCGGCAGATTGTTTGCCTATAAAAACGAAATACGTAAAGACTTATGAGCTTAACAACAGTCTTGCTCTTAGCCGGCGGCGCCGGTGTTGTGGGCATTATAATCGGATACTTCCTTAGGTGGATAGTGTCGGTTGGGAAAAAGGGCTCAATGGAATTGACCATCAAGCAAAAGATGCTTGAGGCTAAAAGCCAGGCCCAAGTAGTTGTCGAGGAAGCCGAGAAAAAAGCTGAGACGATATTAAACGATGCCAAAGAAGATATCAAAAATAGGGAAATATCTTTAAAAAAGCTCGAGGATCGACTTATAAAAAAAGATGAACTTATCGATAAGAGGCAAGGAGACGTCGACCGGGAGGCTGAACACATTAAAGAGAAGATCGTTGAGGTTAAAGACCTGAAGAACAAAGTAAAGGAGCTCGAGGCAAAGGCTGAGGGCGAACTCGAAAGAATTGCCAAAGTTAGTGAAGAAGAAGCTAAAACTGAGTTGATCGCCCAGATTGAAAAGAAGTACGGTGAGGACTTTATGATAAAGATGCAGAAGCTTGAGCGTGACGGCGCGGAAAAGCTCGACCGAAAGGGTAAAGATATTTTGTCTACGGTGATCCAAAGGCTCGCTTCTTCTACTGCCGCGGACATAATGACTACAAACGTTCAGATTACTTCAGAGGACATCAAGGGTAAAATTATAGGTAAGGAGGGTAGAAATATCAGGTCACTTGAAAGAGCTGCTGGTGTCGAAATTATAATTGACGACACGCCAGGAGTTATTACAATTTCCGGATTTGATCCTGTAAGAAGGCATGTGGCGAAATTGGCCCTCGAAAATCTAATGGCCGACGGCAGAATCCAGCCGGCTAAAATTGAAGAGACGGTTGAGAAGGCTAAGGGAGAAATAAATAAAATAATTAAAGAGAAGGGCGACCAAGCAGCGTATGAGGCAGGTGTCTTTAATCTCGATCCGAGAATTATTTCAATTTTAGGGAGACTACATTTCAGAACAAGCTACGGACAAAATGTTTTACAGCACTCGCTCGAAATGGCGCATATTGCCGGAATGCTTGCAGAAGAACTCGGCGCCGACGTGATGATCGCTAAGGCGGGAGCACTCCTGCATGACATTGGTAAGGCTGTTGACCATGAAGTGGTCGGAACCCATGTAGATATAGGCAGAAGAATCTTGGAGAAGTTCGGTGCAGATGTGCGTATTATAAAAGCAATGCAGTCACACCACGAAGAATATCCTTACGAAACTATCGAATCTATTATTGTTCAAACTGCCGATGCAATTTCTGGTGGAAGACCCGGTGCCAGACGTGATAGTGTTGAAAACTATTTAAAGCGCTTGGCTGATCTTGAAGCCATTGCCAACTCATTCGACGGAGTCGAAAAATCATATGCAATACAAGCCGGAAGAGACGTGAGAGTGTTTGTGAATCCTGAAAAGATCACTGACCTAGAAGCCAAAAGAATCGCCCAAGAGATCGCAAGAAGGATCGAGCAAGAGCTTAAATATCCAGGCGAAATTAAGGTGAATGTAATTCGCGAAACGAGAGTAATAGAGTACGCAAGATAGCTGCACTATTGCGCTATAAATACCCTATAGTATAATGGTTATATTAATAGGTCGAAGAATTAATACAATTTTGTAATTACAAAAATATGAATAAGCAAGGCCTAGTCGACGTCGTTCACGCAAAACTTGGTGGCACCAAAACTGCCGCTGAGGAGATCGTAGACATGATGTTCGACTCTATCGTAAGTACACTCAAGAAGGGCGAGGAAGTCTCTATCGCCGGACTTGGAATCTTTTCTGTAAAGGCAAGAGCTGCGAGAACAGCTAGAAACCCTAAAACTGGCGCAACCGTACAGGTTCCAGCCATGAAGGTTCCTAAATTCAGAGCTGCTAAGGCTCTAAAGGAGGCTGTAAGATAAATATCTCACAACCAACAACTAAAAATCCCGCCGGTGTATACACGATGGGGTTTTTTAGTTTATAATGTCTGTATGCAATTCGATATCGCATCATTAATTATAGGCGTCATTGTTGGTATGGCAGCTATTTACCTTTACCAAAAACAACAAAACAAAGTCGTCAGTAAAAATAGTCTTACTATTGAAGCAATTATCCACGAATTGAAAACCCCTCTAACTGGATTAAGTTGGATCTTTGCCTCCCTCTCCGGTTTAAATGTCGGAGATCTTCTGGGTAATGAGACAATAGAACTCTTAAAAGAAGGGAAAAATAAAATCGGAAACGCTTTGGAACTCGCAAACGACGCTCTATTTGCTCTAAACACAAGCTCAAACTATGTTACATACAAATTCGAGCCAAATAATTTAACAACTGTCATTAATAAAGTAATTGAAGAAAATTCGCTCGGAGCCAAAGAGAAAAATATCAGTGTTCTGTTTAATCAGGATGGTTACGTACCGCCCTTCAAATTTGATGAGATTAAAATTACGTTAGCGATCAGAAACTTAATCAACAATGCAATTAAATACACACCTCAAAACGGCGGTGTCACTGTTGCAACGACAACTGATAACAATACAGCAATAATTACAGTCACCGACACAGGCATAGGCATACCACAGGCCGACAAGAGCAAGGTGTTTAATAAATTCTTCAGATCAAAGAACGTTGAAAATGTTCCTGGTTCCGGATTGGGACTTTTCATAGTTAAGAACATTGTAACTGGACATAGTGGTGCAATAGATATACAATCTAATGAGGGAAAGGGCACAAAAGTAACAATAAACTTACCACTTAAAAAATAAAAATGGCAGACGAAAAAAAAGTTTTATTAGTTGAGGACGACAAATTTCTTAGAGAAACCCTTGCAAAGAAACTCATCACCAACGGACTAGTGGTGCAAGCCGCGATCGATGGTAAAAACGCACTAGAAATTCTCAAAACGTTCACTCCAAATCTCGTCCTACTAGACTTACTCTTGCCCGACATAGATGGTTTTACTGTCCTTCAAGAAATGAAGAAAGATCCAAAATTTACACCAGTTCCCGTAATAGTACTCTCAAATCTCGACAAGCCAGACGACATGCAAAAGGCCAAAGGCTTAGGTGCCAAAGACTTTATGGTCAAATCCAACTTCACCCTAAACGAAATTGTAAATCGAGCTAAAGCTACTCTCGGGATTGTCTAATAAATTAACAAAAAACCGCCCCGACATGTCGGGGCGTTTTTTTGATTTGTAGACCTAAACAAGAATTCTTTTTATAAGTGGATTAGTCCGTGTGACAATCTCGTAGTTGACACCGTCAGATATGAAAGCCATCTCGTCGGCTGTAATTTTATCTTTAACTTGTTTTCCAATTATCACAACTTCATCTCCCACTTTTACGTTTTTGACCTTTGAAACATCAATCGTGATCATGTCCATCGATACGCGTCCGAGAACTTTCGCGCGCTGGCCTCGAACCAAAACATTTCCAACGCTTGAGAAAACTCGCCCAAATCCATGCCAATAACCGATCGGGCAGATAGCAATTTTGGAATTCTTAGGCAACTTTTCAGTCAGATCATAACCAACTCCCCCGCCTTCCGATACAATTTTTACCTCACCAATTACGGTTTTCCAAGACATAACTGGCTTTAGTGTTATCTTGTTTTCAAGGGCCCGCATTGTTTCCTTAGATGGCCACATGCCATACAGTCCAATACCTATTCGAACCATATCATAGTGTGCCTTTGGGAAAAGAAGTGTTCCTGCTGTCGCCGAAGCATGCTTAATCGGCTTAAAACCAAAACTCTCAACTATTTTAATAGCCTCATTAAAGAGCTCGATTTGCTTATTTGTCTCGTGAGGAAAACTAGGATTTTTGGCTGCGGCAAAATGCGTATACAACCCTTCAATTGTAATATTCGCGCCATTTTTGTTCGCCTCAACAATTATTTTGCACACTTTGGGCAATTCGGATATGTCGAACCCTTGTCGGTGCATGCCCGTGTCAACTTTTAGGTGCATTTTTATTCTTCGCGCACCTTTTCTTTTTGCAACTACAGCCAGTGTTTCAAAATTTGAGACTGTGATGCTCACATCATTCCCTGCTGCTTCCTCAATTCTCTCTGGCAAAGTAAACCCTAACACCAATATTGGCTTCTTAATCCCCTCCCGCCTCAAAGCCAGCCCCTCGATCAGCGAATCAACACCAAACCAATCTGCCCCGATTTTATCAATCGCGGTCGTGAAGTCGTAAAGTCCATGGCCATAAGCATTGGACTTGACAACGGACATCAATCTAACCTTTTTATCAATTAGCGATCGAAAAATAGACAGATTATGCCTGATAGCACTCCGATCGATCTCAATCCATGTTCGTAATCCTTCCATTATTTGATATAATAGCATAACATCATCTGAGGTTACGCTATAAAATATTAATAAATAAAATCAACAAAACAAATGAGCGATAAAAAAAAAAAGTATCTTGGTCTTTCTGGGATAATATTTTCATACAGTGTAGTCATTGAGGGTGATACAAATATTAAAGCACTCACGGATAAGAACGCGACAAAGTCCAACGAGATCATTGCCTTTTTAAAAAAGTCCGGCATAGATGAGAAGGATATAAAAACAACAACCTATTCTTTAGAACCAAGAACAAAATACTATAGCTGTAGATACGATCAACCAAACAGTGGCAAACCATGTCTCCCATCTGAAATTGTCGGTTACACAATAAGGCAGTCGGCTGATGTTAAAGTTAGAGACTTCACAAAAATCGGCGACGTGCTGGCCGGGGTCACAGCAAGTGGCGCAAACGATGTTTCAAGTTTGCAATTTACGACCGACGACCCAACAAAAATTGAAGACTCAGCCAGAGCTGATGCAATCCAAAAGGCTATGGCCAAAGCTGAACTTATAGCAAAAACTGGTAACTTCAAGATTGGTAGACTGTTATCAATAGAGGAGTCAAACTATAACCCCGTTCCTTATTACGAAAGTTTTGCCCCCAAAATAATGTCAGCTGCTCCGGTCGCCGTGCCAACCATTGAAGCAGGATCTCAAGAGACAAAAATCAATATCACACTAAGATACGAGATAAAATAGCTATTGACGGAGGGTCAATGATATAGTAGTTTAACCTCAGAATGGATAATTCAAACTGCCCCTAGATTAAGGGGCGAAAGGCGGTGTACTTTGATTAGGTTAATTCGATTTATTCTCTGGGTTATCTTGGCGATAATCTCGATGGGAGCAGCGTTCTGGACATTCGTGATTCCTCTAACGATCGTTGCTGCTATCATCGGCTACGTATTCTATGCCGATAAGAAGAAGGCGGAAAAGACCAACGCCGCAAAAGAGACAGGCAAAAATAAAAACAGTCTGACTGGCAAAGCCAAGTAGCCCCACCACCCCATACAGTGTGTGGGGTTTTTGTTTGTGCGGATACCGGGAATCGAACCCGGGCCTTCAGTTTGGAAAACTGAAGTTCTACCATTAAACTATATCCGCGATTATCTATTCTTCAAAACTCTTATCCTCTTCACACACAGTGCAGCCGGCTCCCTGGCAAATCTCGCACTTCATTGAACGTCCGCAGCACTCTATAGGAAAGTCAGACTCCTCTTCGCATCTCTTACACTTATACATACGATATCGCTTAGCTCTATTAATTAATTTATTATAGGGCAATTATACATAGGGGACAATTCGAGTCAATGTGTATATAATATATTCATGGAAAAAATTTTTTATTCATTGCTCATTTTTGTCCCAATATCAATTTTGGCAAATTATTATAATGCCTCACCTGTTCTAAATTTTTTTCTGGCAGCATTTGCCATTATTCCATTAGCGAAATTCATTGGCGAAGCAACCGAGGAACTTTCCGTTTACATCGGATCGGCTTGGGGTGGTTTGCTGAATGCCACCTTCGGCAACGCAACCGAACTTATTATTGGATTTCTAGCGATACGTTCCGGCCTAATTGAAGTTGTCAAAGCCTCAATCACTGGTTCAATTATTGGAAATCTACTGCTCGTCTCAGGTGGGGCCATAATTGTTGGTGGTACTTACTACAAAAAGCAAACATTCAACAAAACTGGAGCCTCAGCAGGCGCTTCAACTCTATTGCTGGCCGTAATCGCACTAGTTATTCCAGCCATCTTCCTTCAATCATCTCCTGAGGTTGGCGGCGCAGTGATAGAGGAACTCAGCGTCTTCGTATCGATACTTATGATTATTGTCTATCTATCGAGTCTATACTTCATGCTAAACACTCATGCGCACTTATATACTGCAGAGGTAGCAAAATATGAACCGAAATGGGGTAAAAACAAAAGCATAGGAGTTCTATTGTTATCTACATTGGCTGTGTCCATCGTTTCTGAAATATTAGTGGGATCAATTGAACCGATCGTAACCAGCTTAGGTTGGACCGAGCTTTTTATCGGTGTGGTCTTTATTGCGATCATAGGTAATGCCGCAGAACATACTTCGGCTATACTCGTCGCAAAAAAGAACAGGATGGATTTAGCACTACAAATATCGATCGGCTCGGCAACCCAAATTGCAATGTTCGTGGCACCGGCACTGGTAATTTCAAGTTTATTTTTCTCAAAACAGATGAGTCTAATTTTCAATCCACTCGAACTGATCTCAATTATTTTATCTGTTCTTATTCTAAACATGGTTGTGTCAGATGGTGAAAGCAACTGGTTAGAAGGACTACAACTTCTTATAGCATATTTAATTTTGGCTGTGGCCTTCTTCTTACACCCATAAAAGATCCCCGATAAGTCGGGGATAAAATTTCAGTTTTTTATAGAAGTTTCTTCCGAAGATTTTTGTTTTTTGAGCTTTAAATAAAAGAGAATACGGTCTACAAAAAGCAATTTGATACCTAAAAGCTCACAGCCCACCACAAAGAATGGCCATCCAGGCATAATAGGTAAAGCAAAGCCAATAAGACCCAAAATCAAAAAGATCACGCCCAATAGTAACTTAGAAGCTGGATATTTGTCTGCAGTTTCTAAAGTCTTCCTCTTCATATTACCAAGCATTGTCACGAGACACCTCAACTTTCAGTCAGATCGATTTCAAAATCTTCCTAAATGATAGCACAAATAATAAAAAAGCCTCCAACAACTTTCGTTGTTGGAGGCTAAAGAAACTCAGATCTTAGCCCTTCCCACCGTCATACGACTCACCATCGATATAGCGCCTTTGCAATCGATCCGAATTGAACCTACTGTTCGTTCGACTGTAGAGGTTGGCTCTGTCCTGAAGGCCGCGGAAGTCCGTACGGAGAGACTTAATGTTACTATCAACTCCACTCAGGTCATGCCTCAAGTTGGTGTCGATCAAGTCTGCCACACCTGGTGAAACAGAAAGATCGTGCAGCACTCGAGCCGCCACGAACGCCTGATTGGCTAGATACGTCCCGTAACTCTCCGTCCATGTGTCGACGTTATTGTAATCTCGATAGATCACATCTCGCGTACGATCACACAGCGCGTTAACTCCTGCAACAAGACCGCGAAGAATGTCTACGATCAAGTAGTCCGGAACTTCCACGCCCTGAGACTGATCGATTGATGCGCCAACCATTTTAGCCGCAACACTCTTAACGCTCTGACCACTGCTTCCAACATTTGCCGCACCCACTCCCTGTGGAACAGGGGCCGGATCAGACGTACTATTGGGATGTGAGAACTCAGCCCTGTACACCTTGTTGAAGTACAAGTCAGCCTTCGACCGCAGAGTATCAACAGTGTCAGACGCAGCGATAATGCGTCCTGCGAGATCCTCACTAATCGCACCGTCAACATCAGGTGAAGTCGAAAGGTCAACCAAAACCCGACCCTGCGCCAACACATCCACGTAGGACTGGCTAACGCTCTGAACAGTCTTGGGAGACATCCCAGAGTAAGTTACCATAGTCGCCACCTGCGGCTCCAGAGAATTGATCTGGTCAACAATTGAGCTCAGATTCTTCAACTGGCCCGCTCTCGTATCGGAACTTGCCAGAGTCGTAAACGATCGAGGATATCCGTAGGTGCTATTCTCGGGTGAGAATCCGGCACCCACACGGTAATAGTAGAGAGTGTTGCTTCCCAAGCCACCGATCGTTGTCGGGACCCGCTCATCAACCAATGTGGTTCCAGCATTATACCAGGTTGTCCAGTTTGTCCCGTCGACAGAAGTCTGGAAGAAAACCTGAGCGGCAACAGTGAGACCACGAGGCACATCAACGTAACCGTGAAGCGTCACATAGTCTTGACCGAGATTGGTGTAACCTTGCGTCTCGACCACGATGCTCGATGCCGTCGGCAAAACCTGAGTGGTCGGAGCCAAAGGCGACGGCGCGAAACCGGCGACCATTTGACCAACGCTCATTGCCTGAGCAGCTGCCAAGGTAGTGAAACGAATCACGAAGTCACTCGGGATGGGCTGGATTGCATCACCCGGAGCCACAAACAATCGGTAAGCATAGTTAGTGTTTGGCCGAAGTCTGTCAACCAAAGACAACTGAATGTTACCGCTGGCATGACCAAAGAACTCGGTCGTGCTATTTTGCCAATTGATTGTCTGACCATCATCAACGATCCACTGAAAGCCGGAGGTTCCGCCCGTTCCCCACACATAGTTGATGCTACCGTGGAGTGTAGCAGAAGTTGCCGTCACGCCAGTCGAAGCGAATGCCCTGACCGTAGCAACGGAAGTTGGCGGCACAGAAGTCGTCGACGTCGTTGATGGAATCGATGATGCACTTGTGGTAAACGCGGACACATCGCTATAGAACACACCTTGATCAGAGTTTCCAGTATTCAAAACCAGCCTATACGAATAGGTTGTCCTGGACGAAAGCTGAGGCACGACCAAGCTCTGCACAACACCATGTGGATGACCGTTCGAACCAGCAAGACTCACCGAAACCGATGCGTCCCAATTGACTCCACTAGGATTGTAGAGGGCGAGCTGAAACTTTACGTTACCACTCGCTCCCCAAAGATAGTTGACGTCGACACTACCATTAAGCAACGCCGACGTCGTCGTAACATTCGTTGCGGGAGTGATATGTAGTGGATTGCCAGCCGGAATCGGCGGTACTGTGGTGGTCACAGGTGGCGTAACAGATGGGATAATCGGCGGCACTACAGGAAGTGGTGTCGTTTTCACGTCAACCTTTGCTACGGCTACTGGGTCATTACAACCAGTCAACCCCCACGTAAGGATGCAGGCCAACACAAAAATTATATACCGCATATCAAGCCTCCCTCCGAGAAACTCGGACTGTATTTTTACGGCTCGAAGTGAGCCAAATCAAAGAACGACCTTTGCTTAATTTCCCTGGTAGCCTAGCATATTGCTTGACGGCTGTCAATATTATTTCGTAAATTAAAAAGCGCCCTCCTCAGAAGACGCCTTGAGTACAACTTAGTTAATCGTGAACCCGATATACCCCATTTTCTCCATAGTGGTAAGACCACTAAGAGAGACCGACGCATCCTCATTCAAGCCAACGCCAGCCTTAGAAAGATTGACTGCTTGGTCAACAACAGTTTGCATTTCGTCGCTAGACATTATCTTTCTCGACAAATAGCTAAGCATCAAAGCCTTAGCGTCGTTAATGAGAGTATCACCGTGAGGAGAATTATCTCCCAAAATGGCTTCGTTAAAAATGATCGTCAACTCATCTGATGTAAGTCTGTCACGCAAGATCATGTCAGTCAACAGCGTCCTCAACTTAATCGCAAGTCGAACGTTTCCAGCCTTCATATATAAACCTCCTTGCCCCAAGCAAAGTCTAAGGGGCCTTGTTGCCAAAAGAACAGTAAATTTACCCGGATAATAATACATAAAAGCATATATTAAGTCAAGTATATAAAATAAAAAAAGCTCCTCTGAATCTCATCAGAGGAGTCACCAAGTTAATTCACTAAAGGCAAAGAAGCAAGGGAGGACTGTTAGGATTAGAAGCGCCCTGGACGTCTGCCTTGATAGCTTCGATATCTCGGGCGGTTTGAGGATCAAGCTTTAGATCCAAGGACGAATCAACAACCTTATCCTTATCCTTGTCCCATCCCTTACCATTGCACTCACCGAGAACAAAAATGTGGCCATCGCTGTCCGAAGAGTACAGATTTCCCAAGTGACCGGGCGAGAGCTTGCTGCAAGTCAGGTTGGTGTCATTAAGAGCTGCGGACGTAAATGCCGCGTTCTTATCAATGGTAGCCTGCATCGAATCAAGAATATCAACAGTAGCATCCTTAATCTGATGGTCGTAACTAACATACTCATCAAAATCATCATGAAGCGACATGGCCGCATTCATAACAAACTCTTCGCAGACGTTAAGCTCCTTCTTGAGATCGGCAATGTCTCCTTGCACAGTGAGAGACTCGATGTTTTGCTGATCCGTCAACTTTGAGACCTGCCCTCTAAGCGAGCAGATACTGAAGTAATTCTCAGCAGCCAAATTAAGAATGCCCCCATTCTCTCGGCGCAGTGCACTATTTTCATCTCGCAGATCACTCACCTGGTGACTAAGACTCCCCAGATTGGAGAAATCGTCGGAAGAGTAGTTGTCGAGCCTATCGACTCTGTTCTTAAGCAACTGACTATCGCCATTCAGATTTGCAACATCCTGCCGGAGACCCTTGATGTCTGCATAATCTTGGCCCGAATGCTTGTAGAGCATGTGAACATCCTGAGAAAGAGTAGCGACGTCCGCCGCCAACTTCTGATTGTCTTGTCGCAAAACCTTGACCTCAGCGCACTTCTCCTTGAGAATAATGCCATTTGCGATCATGAACGTACAAATAACAGTTCCCCAAAACAGATCCCTTGTACTAAAGTTCATTTCGAACCTCCTTGGCTCCCGATTTCTGTCGGGATCACCTTCATCAGATTATTTTTCCGTACAGTTTCCCCAAGTTGCATAAGCCAATCGATGACATTATTGTCGAAATTCTTTTGATTAATTCTCATCTCGGCAATTTCTTTGTTCAATTTGCGAATCTCTCGATCATGAACAGAGCTCGCCATGAGGTTAGCCGCCGAAACCATTACAACCAACACAACCGTAACCGCTGCTAATAGATGAATTATGAAGTCAGCAATGGATCGCCATTTCATTAAACCTCCTTGCCCTTTTTTAGGCCTTTTTCAAGTACCCCGCCCCGATTTTCATCGGGACGGGGGCTTGCAACACTAAGTCGCACTACCTCCTAAACTACTTACTTCTCCAACTACTTGGTGGTGGGCGTCACAGAGTCGGGCTCATCGGCAACCATCTTCTTCTTGAGGTCGGTGAGAGCGTTCAACTTCATGATCTTAGCCAGATCATCCGTATCACTCCCACCATCACGGCCGTTGCCACCGCCGCTCATCTGAATCGCGGGGACCTTGCGCTTGCTATACGCATTGGCCCACACTTCGTTGATGGCCTTGTTGTTGTCGAGTGTGTCCTTGAAGCCATGGGTGGCCTCAAACAATGCCTTAGCACCAACTGCAGCATTCTGGTCAGCCTTCATGTTGGCAACCGAGGCATCAAACTTCTTGTTCGCAACATAGAGCAGCTGATCAGCCTTGGTCTCCGCGACTGCCTTATCCTTCTTGGCCTCGATCTGTTCCTTCGCTGCCTCAACCTCGGCCTTCGCCTCAGCGGTCATCTTATTCTCCAAACCCTTGAGACGCGCCGTATTAGTAGCCTCCGTAGCCAAGCGACCCTCAGTGATCTTCATCTCGATCTTTTGAGTGTTTTCCTGCTGGGCTCGGAATCGTGCCTCAACGTCAGCCGGGAACTTGATGTCAAAAACGTTGCAGCTAGACACGATAATCCCATACCTTGCGAAGGTTGAGGCTGCTTGCCTCTTGTACTTATGATCTGCTTCAACCGTGCTTGGGATCATGGCTGCGACCCGCTGTCGCTTACCTTCAACCACTGCGGTCTGTGTCGTAACTTCGGCCTTTGCGGTTCCAAGTTCGTAGATACCGTACTCGAGCTGGTCCTTGATATACGTTGCCAGCTCCCCTCTCTTCTCGTTAGCGGCTTCCTGCGAAGACATCAGCGAGCCAGAGGAGTTGAGCACGCTCTCAACAACCGGCCGATAGAGACGATCGATGATGCCCTGCATGTTGGTAAAGTCGGTATACAGAGCAGCCAGCTGCTCTTCCTTGGTCGGAAGGGTAAACATTACCGATCCCGAGATACTAGCCGTGACCTGATCGTAGAAACGAATAGGCAACGACTGGTCCTTGGAAGCTCCCTGATCCGACGCCGCAGAATACCAATAGGTGTGTGTCTTGATCAGTGGCGAAACTGCGCCACCCAGCCGAAGCTGAGGACCCGAGTTGACGTAGTAATGCGTGTCACCGAGCAGACCCTGCACAATCGTTGTCTCTTGCTTGGAGACGTTGACGAATAGCGTCCCCGTAACCGCACAGTAAACCAGGAAGGTCGGCACTGCGAGAACAACCATGATGAAACATCCAAGAAGTACCAACTTGCCCAGGTGCAGAATACCACCAATCAGCCCCCGCTTGGGAGCGACCGGCTTGATTGCATCCATATTCTCTTGACTCATCTGAAGTCCTCCTTACCCGTTTTTCAGGGCGATTAAGTAAACCGAATCGTAGAGTTTTGAGTTAGCGAACCTTGTTCTTCTGACTTCCGCGTTCCTTCTCCGAGCCTTCGCCCAGATCGGGGATGGGTCCATGAGACAGAATTTCTTCGACATTGATTTGATCAACGTCGAAATTCCCGTCTCTGATATTCTTCGCCATCTCCTCAAGACGACGTGCCTTCTCGTTCAGAAGTCGTGTGACATCATCTTCTACTTCCCCAGAGTGAATTCTCCGGATCTGCAGATTTGTCATCTTCTCCTTTTTGCGAGTCGCAACATCACTCAAGGCAATGTCGAAGTCGGCCTGAGCTCGTGCGGAACGCACAAACGCTTCCTTACGGTCGAGCTCAATTTTGTCCAACGCCATGACGATTGGGTCCCTATGGTGCGGAAACATATACTGTCTCCTCCACAGTGGCACAACTATCTGCCGCCAGACAAAGGCAAAAGCGAATACTCCAAGCCCCGCGACGACAAGCCACGGCACCGCAAGAATCAAAAACTCCAAAATCTCGCCAATGACACCCATAAACCACCTCCAAAGCGGTTATTACATTGTTTTAGTAGTCTATTTATTACAATGAACACAACATACCTTTGCCCGATAGTTTAGCAGATATATGGCAAAATGTCAAGCCCTAACCTTTGGGCTGACGACCACAACAATACCAGCAAGAACAAGAAAAATCAATATGTATTGAAATATAAAGATGCTTTGGGAACCATTAATTTCTAAAAAGATTATAAACCCCCACGAAAGCAGAGATACACCTCCTAGATATTGGCGAATCAAGGCATATGTATTGCAAGCCAGGTGCAAAATCAACAAAACAGCGAGGATTACAATCTTAGTGATAAATTGGGGAGAAGAACCCAAGCTTGAGTGATCAAAATGATAAAAAATGTAGTTAAAAATGACAGCGCCACCAATCATAACCAAAGTAATATCGTTCAAGAAAAACAAAACTTGTTCCTCCCCCTTCGATACGTGCCTGTGTGCTCCGTAATAAATCGACAAAAATTCATACGTGGCCGATGCAACAAACCCAAATACAAGAAGAACAGAATATATAGCGGAAGCCGATACAAGATATGTCATCATCATATTAGACAATGCCGCCAAACTATTAGTGCTTAGGACCAAAAAGAATGTAGAAAAACAGATGAGCGCTGAACTCAAGCACCAGCTACACAACTCTTTAAGCTTCAGAGTTTGTACAGAAGTCAAATATATTGAAAACAGAAATCCAGAACAAACTAAGAGGAAAAGTACGGAAACAAATTGAGGGGTTCTAAACACTGGCCAAAGGAACATGAGCGCATATCCGAAGAAGTTGGTTACATAAAAAAACATACCCCAGATTTCCATAGGTATACCTAAAAATTTAGAGTATTTGCTAAATAGAACTTGCTCACACTTACCGTTCAGAGGGCACACCATCGGCCTATTCGATTGCTTTTCTCTAAATATTTTTAACGCAATAGCAAAACCGATAATCGAGAGAACTGAAACCACAAGATAGATGAGATTATCCACGTCTATATTTTACTCCAAACCTGGGATGAATAAAAGAAACTATTTAACGTGATACTTCTTCCTTATTACACTGAGCTCTTTTTCTTCAAGCTCCTCTTTGGTTTCCTTACCTTTTTCACCCAGTAGCTTAAGTTCGATATCAGAAAGTTTTAAAAGCTCCAAGCTTCTTTTTTCTAAATACTCTTGGGTGTTTAATTCAGGTTTATCTAAAACCTCTTCCAAGAGAGCGTGCAAGATATATCCGATCTTTGGGCCAGGTTTCATTTTTGAAATCTCCATAATTTTTGCGCCGTCAACCTTAAGCATTCCAACAGAGACCGGCGCTCGCATTGCTTCTTCAATCATAGACTCATATTTCCTCAACCGATATGGTGTCTCTTTCGGCCTGCCCATACCAATTCTATCGCACGCCCGCACTTTCATCAGATCCCATACATTTTCTGGTCCAACATTTCTTATAATTCTTCGCACGGCCGATAAGGTTATTTTATCGATATCAGAAAAGAATAAGTGATGTCGGACTAATTTTGCAACTTTATATATAAGATCATTTGAATATTTAAGGCGTAACAAAATCTTTGTTGTCATTTTCCCACCAACTACGTCGTGCCCATAGAACGTCCAATCATCTTTATCCTTGCTCCAAACTCTTGTTTTGGATTTTCCCACATCATGTAGAAGAGCAGCCAAACGCACGTCGAGTGGCCAGTCACGGTCGGCCGAGTGATTCAACGCGCGTAAATTGTGTTCCCAAATATCGTAGATATGGTCACCATTTTGTTCCATTCCTATCCCCTCTTCCAATTCAGGAATTATATATTTCAATATTCCATACCTATGCAACATAATAACCCCGACCATGGGATTCGTAGACATTATAATTTTATTAAATTCTTCGCGGATTCTTTCAATCGATATTTTTGAAAGCAAGCTAGAATATTTTTCAATTGCATCACTCGTCTCTTTGTTAATCATGAAACCTAGCTCTGTGGAAAACCTTATTGCCCGAATTATACGTAATGCATCCTCTGTAAAACGATCAGCAGGCTCACCTACTGTTCGTATAATCCTGTCCTTTATATCTCCTTGTCCTTTATATAGATCAACTCCCTGTCCTTTAGCAGGGTCATACGCAATCGCATTCATTGTAAAATCGCGTCTTTTAAGATCATCCCCAAGTTTATCAGAGAATTTTACCGAATCAGGATGCCTGAAGTCAGAATATTTTCCTTCAATTCGAAATGGAGTAACCTCAACCACCTTAAGTGTTTCACGAATAACCTGCCTGCCGGCAGGCAGGACATCTTCATTAACAACACCAACAGTCCCAAAATCATTCTCGTAAAATGTTTTCACGAATAACGTCTGAATCTGTTCTGGCTTTGCATTTGTTGTAACGTCCCAATCTTTTGGCTCTCGCCCAATGATCAAATCCCTAACGCATCCGCCAACTAAATACGCCTCAAAACCAGCCTTTTGCAAGGTTTCAGTTACTCGTGAAACTTCTTTTGGTATTTGATTACCGTTAATCATGAAACAATTTGTGGGCACGGGGAGATTTGAACTCCCAACTCTTGCGAGATACGCTTCTGAGACGTACGCGTATACCAATTCCGCCACGTGCCCGATTAATACAGTTTAATTCTATCAGATGAGCTGGCTAGAGCCAACACAAAAGACGGGGGCTTCCCGTCTTTACTAAGTTCTACTCCCAAGTTACAACTCTTTTGATATCCTTGCCACAGCAAGAACACTTCTTTTTCTTTTTTGCGCAAGTAGCGCACCTCTGATGAAATTTATCTGTTTCTTGAGTTGTACATTCAGGACATGGTTTATTGCAAAGTAGAGTCATCCCAAATTTACAGGCCTTGCATCGACCACTAAAATCATTATTGCGAGATTATATGTTAAGGAATCCATGTGTAGATTGTGGCGAAACAGATATTACTGTGCTAGAATTTGACCACAAAGGTAGGGTTCCGAAAATAATGGCGGTTTCATCTCTAGTAAGAGCCCGCTATTCTTTGGATAAAATTAAGATTGAGATTAATAAATGTCAAGTGAGGTGTGCCAATTGCCATAGACGAAAAACTGCGAGAGATTTCAACTGGCTAAAGAGTAAAATGCCCCTGTAGCTTAACGGATAAAGTATTGGTCTTCGAAACCAGTGATGGGGGTTCGATTCCCTCCAGGGGCACAAATATAAATATCCTACCTTTACAAAACAAGATTTTTTAGATTTAATACAACTTAGAAAATAAGAAGTTCGTGACAGACCATAAGGAGGTCGTTGAAATGAAAATAATGTCTCTGAATGCGTGGGTTGGGAAACGAGGCCAAGATCTATTCGACTTTGTATCAAAAACCGCCCCTAACATTGACGTATTTTGTTTCCAGGAAATCTTTTCTTCTCCGTTTTTGACAACCAATGGATCACTTACCATTGATGGTGGGCATCTAAATCTTTTATCTGAACTCTCAAGACTCTTGGTCAATCATACTGGACTCTTCTCCCCTTCCTCAGACCTAATATATCAAGACCATAACGGAAATATTTGTGAG
The DNA here is from genome assembly GCA_016201425.1 of Candidatus Vogelbacteria bacterium. The sequence goes on from JACQCW010000041.1 coordinate 18,412, forward strand.
GGTATTTCAAGTAGAAATCCTTGTTCTATCGGAAATGCGATGTTTATCAGAAAAAGCCTTCAAATCGAGGCTTCTGGAGACATCTTCATAAACGGTAATAGAAATTCCAAGGCACTTGGCTTTACAACCACTTCTCCCAAAGCAATGCAATATGCCGTCATCGTGGAAAACGGCAAAAAAATCAACGTCTTCAACGTTCATGGCCTATGGGACGGTGGGGGAAAGAAAGACTCTCCCGAAAGGCTTGCACAGTCTCGTGCAATTACCACATTTCTTAGACTATTCCCGGGTAAAATAATTTTATTGGGAGATTTCAACCTAGATCCTGAAACTGAAAGCATTCGAATAATCGAAGGTAACGGCAAGATGTTGAATCTGATTTCAAAATTCGGTGTTTCCTCCACAAGAACAAGGTTATATCGAAGTTATACAACCGGCAGCAAATTTGCTGATTATTGCTTTGTGTCACCAGACGTCAAAATCCTAGATTTTAAAGTTGACCCGGCAGAAGTTTCAGATCACAGCCCTCTTATTCTAGATAGCGACTAAATTAGCAACACACACCCACAACGCGAGCCTCGGCCCGCGTTTTTTATTTGATTTTTAACTTAGTTAATATATAATTCAGAATACTTTAAATATTGGCGGATATGGTTTAGTGGTAGAACAGGACCTTGCCAAGGTTCAGATCGGGGTTCGATTCCCCGTATCCGCACAAAATAAGGAATATCTAAAAAAATCAAAGAAAAAGTAAAGGCCCCATATTTCAGGGGCCTTGCGGGATATTATCCCAGGATCAGCTAACGTCCCAGCTGGTGCAGAAGGGTGCAAAATTGAAATCGTAGCGATCGTTATTGATTTCGTTCCGAACTGCACGGCTATGAAGCCAATGGCGCCAAGCTTTCTTGCTGCCAAAAGTGACAGTATACATGACGACTCCTCTACGCCCTCAGTAGTTTTAGAGTGCGTCAAAGAAATTCGTAAATTTGAACCACGGTCACCTCCCTGCGATTTGTTAAAGGTACAAGTTTGTCGATTTTTCTACAGTCTAGCATGCAGTAATTTATCTGTCAATTGTCTTATTGAAATTACCTTATTTACCAAGAGTTGTTCAAAAAGTCATCAAAAACTGTGGATAAAGCTGTGGACACTGTGCATAAGGGACGTCTTTTACAAATAAACGTTTCACGTGAAATCACTTTTGTGTTTCATGAATAACAGACCAAATAAAACAGCCCTACCACACCCTTGTGTAGCAGGGCTAAACCCTACCGAACGTCCATCAGATCGTCGAACGGCGGAACCTCGAAGTCGTAGACTCCAGACCTGATCAACTGCTTGGCCCGCTTCCTGTACTGGCGATGCGCCAACCTCTTAGCCCAGCGCCTGTACTCCATCAGCCCCTTGTTGTTGCGGCTCTGGAGGTAATGGAAGGTGTTCGCGAACGCCCGAGTGATGACTTCGCCCATATGACTTCTCCTTTTGAATACCGGTAGTTTTCGGCATTCAAATAAAGAAGTCAGCGATGTTTCTCATGAAACCTCCTTGGCGACGTGTAGCTAACAATCCAGACTTAACTGTCCATACACATGAAGCACAGACACATGACGATCCAAAGTAACCAGAAAACTGGATCTTCCACAATCTCCTCCTCTGTAATTCAAAAGCGTTGATATAAATGATCTCTGTTCTTCGATACACTAGCATAGTAGATAGTATATGTCAACTATTTTGGCAATATATGGCTAGTTAATATATAATATTACAATGCCAAACAAAACTGTTAAACGTGAAACGGGAGATAGGGGTGAGGAAATTGCAGCGGTGTTTTTTGTGAAACAAGGATTTTTGATTGTGGAACGAAACCATTGGCGCAAATGGGGTGAAATTGATATTGTAGCCAAGAACATAAAGGACAATATATACCGTTTTGTTGAAGTTAAAACGGTTTCTCGATCATTAAGGACACTTGATCTGGAAAACGACGGTGGTTACTCACCGGCAGATAACATTACATTTGAAAAGAAAAAACGCTTCTCGAGAGTTATACAGACGTACCTAATGGAAAATAAACTAGGGGAGTGCGATTGGCAAGCTGATGTGGCTCTTGTATACCTAGATACAAATAGTGATGAATCTGTGATTGAAATGATCGAAGATATTGACTTATAATCCATTTATTATAGAGTAATTAAAGAATTTCGTTGATATACTGAGCAAGATAAACAACCTTAGGAGGTGTCGGTCGTGACGAAGAAGGAACTCAAACAGCACAAATCAGAAGTATTGAAACTTTTTAAGAAAAACCAGCAGTCTGGCAGGCAAAGTCTGTGTACTGACTTCGAAGAGATTCTTGACTTAACCCACAAAGAATTCTCGACTATTCTCAGCAAACTGTTCAAAGATAAGAAGCTTGAATCTTTTGGCAACGAGATCGTCGCCTATAAAGGTGGTTTCAGATTTCCTGAGGAGATTCGTTTTATACTTCGTAAACTTTTGCGAAGTGATATTAATAGCGAAACTTACTCAAAGGCCAATGAAATTGTCGATCAGATTGAAAGGAGCGTTGATAAGGCAAATATCGTTAAAGTAACAGAACTCCACCAACTCTGGGCGAAGAATTTCCCTTTTGTACAAGTTGATATAGCGAAGTATCTTCACCGACACTTTGGGTATCTGACAAAACTAGAGGGTAAACTGCCACCAAAGAGTAAAACAAGGCCACAGCCTGAGAAGCCATCGCCAAAGAAAAGTGGAAAGAAGTCCAGCAAAAAGAAGTAGGGGTTCGAATCCCTGCACTCCGACCCACTAAAACTTTTGACAACGGCCCCTCAAAGTGCTAAGACTAGATTATATAGACGTTGTTTTTTGAATATTTAACAAATTATTGCAGCCTGTGATAAGCAGAAAGGAAATTGGTGTATATGGCAGAAAAGAAACCGTTCAAACCCTTCTTGGTGGAGGGTGGGCGTGAGGGCAAGAATATCTATAGGGTCGTTGAAATGCATGAGGATCTTGAGCGCGAAGATATAGAGAAGCTTCTTGAGCAGCTGCCACTTCGCTTTGATCTCAAGAAAGAGATGAAGGTCGAAGCAGAGAGCCTGCATGAACCTCTAGAGGTGCGCGTCCCTGGTGGGTCTGTAATCTATATTCACCCACCGCGACATCGTTTTATTACTTGTGTAAACCTGGATTCGTATGCGTCTAGCGATTTCACTAGCAAAATGAACGTGGATAATCTAGTCGACATGACCTATCCCGGGAATGGACAAATCAGATCCTGCATTCACTTTAAGCCAGAGCTGTTTGGGATCGAGTCCAGAAACTGGCCGAATATCGGTATTATGGGTGATCTTGAAGTCGACACGTTTGTCTACCCGAAGAGTACCGAGGAGGAGCGAGAACTCAAAGCGCCCAAGTTTGGCAAGTGGGAAGTTCGAAGACTCATTGAGCTTGTGACAGGAGGGGAAGGCCGGCTAAATATTGAAAAGTTGTCGCAGTGGCGCAACTTAATTCTGTACGCAGTCGGCACCATGCGGTCCATGTATGAGAACTTAGATACCCCTGAGGATTGCCCAACTCGTCTCTACTATAAGCCATGTTGGACAGAAATCGATACTGCAATAATGAGTAAAGATGACAAAAGACTCATTGAAGCACTAGAAGGCCTTAGAACAAATATCGAGTGGGACTAAATATTTACCATAGGGTGTATATAGAAGAATCTGTATACACCTTTTTTTATTATAAAAATTAAACGATTGACATAATTATACTATTATATATACTTTAGTTTATGCAAACAACATTCATTATTAAAACTGATAAAAATTTACGAGACGACGCAAAGGCGACTGCCCAAGAGTTAGGCATACCGCTTACAACCGTCATAAACGCATTATTGAAGCAATTTGTGCGTGACCGTAAGATTACGATCTCGAGTGAACCATCACCGTCACGATCAAAAATCACGCTTTGGGAAAATATCAGTAAAGAGATGGACAAAGAGAAAAACACGAAGTTTTCATCGGCAGATGGCCTAATCAAGCACTTACACCTGGTATGATTGTCATCCCAAGTAAATATTTTGAGAAACAATCATCCAAACTCCCAAAAAATGTGAAGTTAGCGCTAGCCGAACGACTGAGACTATTCATAGAGAACTCACACAATCCACTTCTAAATAACCACGCACTCCACGGCTCCATCCGTCATTATCGTAGTATTAATATCACTGGAGATTATCGCCTTGTCTTTGAATTATTGGACGAAGGGACCGTCCGCCTGATCGACATCGACACTCATTCTAGTTTGTACAAAAATTAGCATTATGGAAACATTTACACAAAAACGCGAGACCGAAAAAAATCTTGATAACAAAAAGAGACTTGTCCGTGAGTTAGATCGCGAATATAAATCGTTCAGAAAGATTCCAGTTCGATTGTATGCGAGCGAACACAAGATACTGTTAGAGCGGGGCAATCAAATATTAACAGAGGCCGAAAAGTTTGAGGGAAACGTCAGAATGGTTTTTATCGACCGAAGTGCCCGACCATTGGCCGAATTCTTCAGGATCAGGGCTAAAGTTCGTGAATTACGCTGGGACAAACCAACAAAATTCCCCGATATTTCTCTCCATTTTATTGCTGGCGAACGATCGGTCAGCAAATTCGACGACGCTACCAAAATAAAAGCAGAAATATTTAAACAGGGAACCAAGTGGGGCGCAAAGGAAAAAGTATTCGTAATTGACGAATTCTCCGATAGCGGTGAAACGTTAGAAGCAGCCAAAGTGCGAGTACAAAACGCCTACCCAGACGCAGATATTTACTTGAAGTCTATTTTCGCAGCGGATATTACAGCAGCAAAAAAATACGGGGGACTGGTTGATCAATATAGGGAAGGCGCCCCGCCGAGTTTTTATTTCCATGATAGCGTAGTAACAAAGTACAAACCTGACACATTCGCTGAGTATAGCCCAGAAGCGCCGTCAAACAGAGCCGCCTTCGATAGATTACTTAAAGAAATGAAAAAAATCGCCTTAGAAGATTATCTTCCCTCAGATCATGAGTCTTATGAAGACAGAGTCAAGAGACTGGGTTTTCTAAAGTAAATTAAACAAAACCATGAAGAGTTTACGCTGGAATTCGGCGATGATAGGGTTTTCGATGATGATGGCCGTATCGGTGTTGTCATCAATTACCGCGATCTTATCCTGATAAATAATTTGCGTAACGTCGTAATCAAACAAGCCGAAACGTCGTGGGATTGCTTTAACAACTCTGTCCATCTTTGGCTTTTTTCTTTGCAGACCCGCCTCACTCGTGATCACATACCTCTCAATCTTTTGCTTGTTGCGGCGGTATTCGTAGTCGCGAGGGAGGAAGGAACGCCCCTTACGACTATCTTTAGTTGAACTGTATCTATAAAATATTCCACCAAGAGGTAATGTGTCGAGGATATCGTTATAAACATACTTAACAGCATTTTTCCCTTCCAAAAATTTAACCTTGGGCTTTTTATCGATCGCAACGATCTCTTTCAAAGAGGGGATTAGCACTTCGGTTTGATAAAGGACTGTATCAACTAACGATTTTAGCTTGTCCGGACTCTCGGCCGAGTAATATGTTTGTTTCCCCTTAACAACCTCAGTCACCAAACCCTTTTCGGCTAGAGAGGGGAGTTCCTTATAGATTATAGGGCGATGAATTTTTGTATTGCGATAGATTGTAGAGACTCTTGATTGGCCGTGCTCGAGGAGCGAAATATATATTTTCGCTTCGTTTTTATTAAGACCGATTTTTTCTAAAACATCTGTTTTCATAATTATGTAATTTTGAGTTACAACTTTATTAGTCCATTATATCCATACCACGCTTATATGTCAAAGAGAGTATGTAAATTACTGTTACACTTATGTAACATATTGTATACAGAAAGTAGATTTTATGAGATACTTCTTACATGAAAGAACATTACAACAAAAGAATAGATCAAGCGCTAAAGTTCGCGGTTAAGGCACACAAACATCAGGTGCGCAAAACGGAGAAGGATACTCCTTATGTCTACCATCCGATAAGTGTGGGAATGATACTCCGAGATGCTGGCTTTAGTGACGATGTGGTTATCGCGGGGATATTACACGACACGATCGAAGATACAGGTACCAAGGCCGAGGCAATCGAAAAAGTTTTTGGTAAAAAAGTTCGCCAACTAGTAGAAAGTGTATCGGAAGATAAGAACTTGCCTTACGACGAGAGAAAACACAATTATCTCGAAGTGGTGCTAGCAGGAAGTGACGAAACAAAAGCGATCTCGATCGCCGACGCACTGCAAAATCTACATTCTCTAGAACAGGCTATGGCAGAAAAGGGAGACGAGGTCTTTAGGGCCTTTACTAAAGGGAAGAAAGCAACGATCGAACACTATATAGCGAAAGTGAGGGCAATCTTAAAAAGTTGGCCGCATCCCATGGCA
>JACQCW010000036.1 GCA_016201425.1 Candidatus Vogelbacteria bacterium
AGTCGAGTCCACACTCGCCGATACCCACAACCTTGGAGTCGAGAGCCAGCCCTTTATATTTATCAAAATCAAACTCTTCGCCTCGCGATACAAAACTCTGTCCGCCCTCTCCAAGCTCCTTAGTATCATGATGTGATTTTGAGGTATGAATCGGGTGCAATCCTACAGTGGCATAAATTCCATCCGCGACCGTATGTGCTAGATCAACAGCGTTTTTTGAAGTATCAAATTGCGTACCAACATTTATCATCCATGTTTCAGAGTCAAGGCTACGCTTCAACACCTCCTCACGGTCAGTATCAAAAGCAACAAACTGCAAATGGGAATGTATGTCTATAAATTTAGGCAATTTCATACGCAATCTATGCTATCAAAAAAAACAAAATTAAAAAACCCCTGACTGATAAGTCAGGGGCAAAGTGACAAAACTCAAATCATTAGAACAGCCGTCCGGGCTTCTTTTTAGGCTCCGTGCTCGCATTCGGGTCTGTCGTTAGCTGTGTATCATTCTGTGCTGTGGTCACTGCCGGCTTCGCCAGAGTGGGCCCAACCGCAGAAGACACAGCGCCCGCGGCGATTGAGGCAACAGACTGACTAAACTGATTAATCGCATGCCTGATGACCGCAGGATCAGAACTCGGTGTCATGGCTGGGGTCTTGATCCCCATCTTAGTGAACAAATCCTTGTAAAGATCTTTTCCATCTTCACCGTCTGCATAACGAATACCCATTCCTACAATATAATCTGTCGCCTGAATGTACTCGGCGAAATTACTTGGGACATAACTCTCCATGTTCGGTGCCCCGTCAGTAATGATTAGAGCAGCAACAGTTGTAGGAATACCGGCATTTCTGTAGCTATTGGCAATTTCACGAACCTCTTTCATCAGCTTAATTGATAGAGTAATCAAGGGTGTACTTCCGTAGTAAGCTGAATAGGAATCGATAATCTGCGGAGTAAGCTTATCAATAAATCCCTTGAAGTAGACCTTCCCAAAACCCCGCAAAACAAGATAGAAGTCGCTACCTTTTGCTCCCTTGAAGGCTTCGACCGCGGCCTCAAGACCCTTCTTTACGGCCGACTCAAGACCCTGCAACGAACCGGAGTCGTCGATACCAAACCCGACGACGACCAATCTGTCTGCCTTTGGCATTACCAGGCCCGAGATGTCGGCTGTCGTCCCCTCAGACTTTGGATCAAGCTTAAACTTCAAATAGTTATCGAGATCTACATCAACATCATCCTGCTCAACCTCGTCAACTTCTCCAGAATTCAAGACTGTTGGATCTGCCATATCCTAACACCTCCTATATTACTTACGACGTTTAAAACGTCGGGTTGTTTTACTTTGTACCAAGTCGTCAAACACTTTCACATCTGGAATAAATCGTTCGCCGCGGTAAAAGAAGCGAAAAAAGAGTTCGAGAACTGACCGCGGCACATCGCTAAGTGGTACTGCGTTCATCGGATACTTAACCCTTCGGTCAAACACAGTGGCCCGCTCGAGAAATCTCTGATACAAATCCATTTCCCCAAGCACCCCACCATACGGTCCGGTTGAAGTGATCAAACGCATGGCGATGACCATAAAAGAATACCAGTCAGTGAGCTCCGTATGGGGCGTCAATAGGACAAAAGATTTGGGCTGCTCAGATACTTTTTTCGTCTGTTTAGTTTGAGACTCATTAGACGTCGAAGACTTGTCACCCACAACAAGTTCCGGAGCCACAAAATGTGGCATGAAATTACGACACAAATATTCACCAAACTGGCATGAATCGGTATCGACTATGTGTGCTTCATGATTACTGTCAACAATAATGTTGTTCTCGTTGAAATCTCCGATTACTACACCCTTCGTGTGAATCTCTGAAACTAGCTTATGCAAAGAGCAAAGTATCTTAGCAATCTGCGCGTCGGTAAGCTTGCTATCTGTTTGAGCAAGCTTATCCATCCCAATACCTTTTACATAGGGCATTACGTAACCAAAAACTTCCTTTTTCTTGTTTACTAATGCGCCGGTTGGAACAACGAAACCTGCTGGCAAGCCCCTTGGAAATTTAAAGATCTTTTTTTGCATCTCCTCGATGCGCACCTCTGCCGCCTTTTGAAGCTCTTTGTTTCCCTTAAACTGCAAATCATCTGGCTGCATGAAGACTTTACCAACGACATCATCACGCATCTTGTAAATAACAGCTTCACCGCCACACCCAATCTCCTTGAAGCCGGTAGCCTGGTGCTTCCAATCATCCGCGACGATCCTCATCATGTCGGCCTCCCTTTGTTTGCGACGAGACCGTAAATCACGACTTCTCTTTGTCCTTGTTTTCGTTATCGTTTTTATCTTCGTCAACCTTGTCACCTTCGTCGCTAGTGGTTTTGTCACTGTCCGAACCTCCACCTATGAAGGTGTCATAAAGAATACTCCGCCACGACTTAGATTTGGCTGATGGTGGCGTGTATCCCACAACCTGAACGCCCCCAGTACCCATAATCGGATCGGTTGTCGCGATGATATTGAATTTGCTGCGTGATTCGTCTTCACGCTGCATACCGTTGACCCGACCATACATCTCAGCGACTTTCTGATTCATGGCTTTAAGTCTTTCAGCAAGCCGTTTTGACATTCCGAACTTTCCCGCATCGGTTGTAGCCACGGCGATCTTGGCCTTCAGTTTCTCTAGCTCTTTTCTGAACACAATTCGTTCGCCCTTTCGCAAATGAGCACCAATCAAACTAGTTTTCTTACCCTCAAGTCGTTTCTCAAGCCTGTCGAGAATCTGCTTGAACTGCGCTAGTGGCTCACGGCTCTTTTCCAGTTCCGTCTGTGCCTCCTCAGTACGAATAACAACAAGTGTAACGTCATCACTACAGCGACTCAAAGATGTCAGCTTACCTGAAGCGTCGATCTTTTCTGTAGTAACAATATTCAACCACTGTCGCAAACCACCGGGCTGCCCCAAAAGAGGGTGCTGCAAGTTATCGTCATTGGCAAGATCTTTCAGACCATCCGTGCCAACGATGATGCCCTGCGTCTGCTTAGAAAGATCAATAATACCCAGCTCATTAAATGTGAGCCAGCTCTTTAGATCTTCAGCATGATAAGCACTTGAGTCAAGAAGTAGATAACCGATGTATGGCGGCGAATTAGGAATTGGTGGATCAGCGTAGTATACATCTTCGTCATTAATAACAACACAATCCCCAAAAGAAGCGACCGACACGAGCTTCCCAAATGTAATCGCAACAGTAGCGGTAAACAGAAAGCGTTCCCGCACAGCCTGTTCGAAAGCCTCGTGTGAGTCGTTCTCGGTGAAACTGGACTTAATTATTCCACGTAAAGTGTTGGTAACCTCTTTGGTTACGATACTCCATCCGAAGCTATCAAGGGATTTATTCCTCTCTAGTTTTTTCAAAACGGCCGTGGCAATAACGTTCGCACCGATATCTGCACCGACACCGGAGTACGGCATAGATCCGCAACCATCGCAAAGAACAATCACTTGTCCTCCTCCATGCTGACGGATAACTATGGCATCCTGATTATTAATTTTCCCCGGCTGACCAATGTTGGTATGTGTAGACCCTGGAGCAGTAGCTGAAAAAATAAGCATCAAACACCTCCTGTTTGACCAATTTACTCAATATTTTATTGAAATTTTCAAAGTACTCTTTTCCGCCCCCAAACTAACATAAACACAATCAACAAACAATTGACAATCACGCAAGTATGTTTATATATATTTAAACTAATCTAATCTTAAAAATAGAGGCGCTGGCATTTTATTCGCCTTAATTGCAACAAGAATTTTATCGGATGTTTCTGGCATGAATGGTGCGAGCGCCTTTGCGATTTCAATCAATTCAATTAGTAATCTACTCACAATCTCTCTGGCCTTTTCAGGATCAGTCTTAAATAGAGAGAAAGGCTTTTCGTTCTGGATTTTTGAATCAACGTTTGCAATCCTCTCCCAGATAAGATCCATCGCCATTTTAAACTCATACTGATTCACCAATTCAGCAACCCTATTTCTCCAATCAACCGAAAGTTTCAAACGATCTGGACCAACTACCTGAACTCCGTAACTCTCCGACATCTTCAAGAGTCTACTGGTGAGATTTCCCAAGCCATTGGCCAAGCCACTATTATAAGATTCCCTAAATCTTTCTATCGTAAAATCCCCATCCTCAAACGGCGTTATCTCTCTAAGTAAAAAATACCGTAAAGCATCAGTACCATATTTTTCAACCATATCAAATGGATTTATTACATTACCTAAACTCTTACTCATCTTCTGACCACCAGATGTTATGAAACCGTGATAAAAAATAGTGTCAGTTGCCCTTACATCGGCAGATTTAAGCATTGCTTGCCAAATGAGTGATTGAAATCTGACCTGATCTTTGCCAGCAACTTGAATAGTTTTACCCTCAAGCCAAAACTTCTTAAAGGCTCCAAATTGATCCGGCCAACCAAGTGTTGATATGTAATTAGTTAACGCATCAAACCAAACGTACATAACCTGTGAGTCATCTCCCGGAACGGGGATACCCCATGATAACCTCTCCCTTTCGCGCGATATGCTAAAATCTTCCAGACCGTTCCTAACAAAGTTAACTGCCTCCTGCCTGCGCCAATCTGGTACTATTGAATCTGGTCTTGCAAGATAGTCTAAAAGATACTTTTCGTAATTCTTAAATTTGAAAAAATAATTTTTTTCTTTGAGAAACTTTGGCTCTTTGCCATGATCAGGACACTTACCATTTATAAGCTCCTTTTCCGTAACAAAGGCTTCATGTCCAACACAGTACAGCCCTTCATATTCTTTTTCATAAATATCACCCTTGGCCATACATCGACTCCACATCTCATTCGCCGCAACAATATGCTTTGGGTCAGTCGTACGAGTAAAAGTAGGGTTATCAAGATTTAGTACCACCGTAAGTTTCCTAAATTCCGAAGCGTAATGATCAACATATTCTTGGACATTTTTACCAGATCTTTGAGCGGCTTCAAAAATCTTTTGCCCATGTTCATCCGTACCAGTATTAAAAAATACCTCATCACCTGAACTACGATAAGATCTAGCAATAACGTCAGTCTGAATTATCTCTAATGCAAAACCGATGTGCGGATCGGCATTAACATATGGTAATGTGGTTGTTAAATAGACTTTAGACATTTTTATACTTTAGACTCTCTCTTTTTCGCTAAACAACCTTTTTCTTTGTTCAATATCGCTGACGAGCTCCATCAAAACGGCAGACCCGGGCACTGCAAGTATTGCTCCCCAAAATCCCGCAATCTCAAGCCCAATAATTATTCCAATCACGACCAAGAGAGGCGGAACTCCTATTATTTTTCTTACAACCAGCGGATAGATTAAGTGATTTTCGAACTGCTGAATGATAACGTAGAATCCAAAGGCCATCAAGCCCAAGGTTGGACTTTGGGTAAAAGCCACAGTAATACCAGGAGCCGCGGCTAGAATTGGTCCGAATACTGGGATAATCTCAAAAAGGCTTGCGGATATTGCCAGGGCAAGTGCATAGTGAACTCCCAAAATAGAAAGACCTAAATATACAAAAACGCCGATTAAAAGTCCGAGGAGGACCTGACCTTGCATCCAATAGCCAATCTTTCTCTGGGACCTATTCCAAAGATCAATAATATATTTCTCATACTTAACATTGGTAACAATCCTTAAAAAGTTTTCGATCCCTCTCTCTTGTACAGATAAGTAAAAAGAAATAACTATAATTAGTAGGAAGCTAGACATTCCACCAAAAAAATATTGAGCTGTGGCAAAAACTCCATTTGCTGCATTTTGAGAAATTCCTGTTACTAAAGGGACCAAACTATCCAATGACAAGCTGTTGGCCAACGTATTCTTAAAGTTATCCAAAAGTAAGGCCGGGCCAGACGACATGTAATTATCAAAATTAATGACCTTAATATACTGAGGTACTGTATTAATCAGTTTAAAGAAATCATCAAATACTAAAGGGAAGAACCACCCGATCATTCCGGCCAAAAGTAAAAAGGCAACCAAATATATAATAATAACCGCAGGAACTCGTGGCAACTTATATTTCATCAGCCAAACGGTCATAGGTTCGATAGCTGAAGCAATTACTACGGAAGTTAGGATAATGAGAACCAAATTACTTAGATAATAAATAACCCAAAATAACAAAAGAATGAGGATAGTTTTAACTATGGTCCCGGTAGTTATTTCGATAGTTGTATTGCTAGAGTCAGATTTCATTAGCACCATTCTACTATATATGTAGAATTTTGGCAAAATGTTCAGAACTCTCAAAAGGCCCAATGAGTGCCAAATTTATATTGTTATCACGAAAGATGATTTTTGCCTCTCGCATCAGATCCTTTGCCTTAACGGCTCGCAACTTTTTTGCCAACTCGACAGGGCCGTCGATGTTCTTTTTCAAAACCTCTTGGCCACCAAAATAGTTTGCTATTGCGTCGGATGTTTCGAGTGCTAAGACAACTCCGCCGATGGCAGAGTCCTTAAACATTTGGAGTTCCTTGGCTGGTACTTCAATACTCTTTAATTTCTTCAACTCATCAATCGTGGCACTAATCACATCATAGACTCGGCTATTATCAACACCGATAGCTATCGCCATATAGCCATGATCTGTATACGTATCATTGTAAGCACGAACATAGTATGCCGCTCCCATCTCCTCTCGGATCCTCTGGAATAGGCGCGAACTCATTCCGCCGCCAAGCACCTGTGCCAATAGATCTAACGAATAATTTCTTTTGTCATAAGTATTACAAGTGCGAAAGGCCATCACCAGATGTGTCTGGTCCGACTTTTTGTGGCGGATCATAACGGCCGGCTTTGTTTGCGTATCTATAGTTTTGATTTTACCAAACTTTTTCCCATGGACTACAGCTTTAAACTCAGATTCAATCTTTTTAACAATATTTCTCTCATCGAATTTACCGGCAACAACGACGGTGGTTGCGGATGCCACATAATGCTCCCCGCGATACTTCAGGAAATCCTGCCTATTTAAAATTTTGATCGTTTCCTTGTCACCTGCGATACTCCACCCTGCCGGCTGATCTCCGTACAAAAGTTCCGTTATCAAGTCTTGAACCTTTCTCTGCGGAAGATCTTCGTACATGTTTATCTCCTCAATGACAACGCCCTTCTCTTTCTCAATTTCCTTTTCATTGAACAGCGGGTTCTGATAAAGATCAGCAACAATTCCGAGCGCCTTATCGAAGTGCCGTGCCTCAACTTTGGCGTAGTATCCCGTGTATTCATGGCCAGTAAATGCATTGTACTGGGCACCCAGCGAATCCAACTCTCCACTTATGTCGATCGCACGTGGTCTGTTTGTCGTTCCCTTAAAACACATGTGCTCAAGAAAATGCGATAGACCATTAATCTTTTTGGTCTCATACTTCGATCCAGCCTCAACAAGCACCAAAATAGTGGCGGCCAAACTATCCTTATTAGGGACAGATATTATCCTCAAACCATTCTTTAAAACTTTTTTCTTAAATTTCATCAGACTATGTTATCATAATAGATATATAATTTACAATTACGAAAACCCATGAAAGAATTTAAATTTGAGAAACAAAAAAAGACGCCTAACGATCCGAAAATTGACAATCATGATTTACCTCTTCAAGAGATCGGGTCTGAAAAGAATATATATGAGATCAATATAATAAATGGCGTCTTGGAGGATTTCGACAAACGAAGAGAGGAGATCGAAACAGAACGTGACGGGAGAAAAAATATCCAAAAACCAAACTAACAACTAAATTAAAAATCCCTGCCAAATGTATGGAGACAGGGGATCAATTTGTTGAGGCCTGAAAAATTATTTTCCATAAAGCTGGTGGTGCGTACCGATGGCCAAAAATTCTATTGTGTCAGTAAAACGAAGTCGAAAAATTGCTCGCCAATCACCAGTGATATTAATACTGCGACAACCGGCCCATTCATGATCAAGCTCATGATTATCGAGAAGTGTGTGGTGAGGCTTAACTAAAAATAGATTACGTCTGTCTATAAATTGATCTCGAATCTTTTTGTCAGTTTTTTTATATTGCTTTCTGAACTCGCGGTGATAGACAACTTCCATATATAAATTAACTATTGAGCCATTGGTCCATATCTTGAGTAGAAGTAAAAACCGGGGACATATTTTTACCCTCATCTGCATCTTTAAGCACTCGCCTTAAATAGGCCACCGTTTTCTTATTTGGAACAAGTGGTGCACGAAAGTTTGCTTGTCGAGTCAAAACAAGACCTCGAAGCTGTTCATTCAAGTATGCTGAAAGTGGTAGCCCCATCTCTTTGGCAACTCTTTGTGCTTCTTCCTTGAGACGTTTATCTGTCTTAAATACAAATGTTGTAATCATGTACTCAAGTATATACCCTGGTACGAATTATTGCAAGCTTGCTTTGATCTTAGAATTTAACTCTTCAATTTTAATTCTTTCCTGCTGACCTGAGTCTCGATCGCGCAAGGTGACGGTATTATTTTCTAAAGTATCGAAGTCGACCGTGACGCAAAACGGCGTGCCGATCTCATCTTGCCTTCGATAACGTTTACCGATATTTCCATTATCGTCAAACATAACTTGAGGAATCTCCTTTTTGAGCATTGCAAAAACTTCTCTAGCTTTACTAATAAGTTCCGGCCTATTTTTGAGCAATGGAAAAACTGCGACCTTAACCGGAGCAACTGACGGCTTGAATTTCAAATAAACACGATCGCCGTCACCCATCTTATCTTCTCTAAAAGCATCACAAATAACGGCCAAGAAAATGCGGTCCACACCAACAGCGGGCTCAATAACGTGTGGGGTAAATTTTTTATTTTCTACTTCATCAATATATTCAAGTGACGCACCGCTATGTTCTGCATGTTTTTTGAGGTCATAATCTGTTCTGTATGCCAACCCATGCAACTCCTTCTGTCCAAAGGGATAATCAAATTCAAGATCCACTGTTTTTTTGGAATAAAAAGACCGCTCCTCTTCATTATGTTCATACTCATGAATATGACTCACATCAAGCCCGAGTTTATTGATCAAAAAATTTTTAATGTTTGATAGCCATGTCGCAAACTGCTTCTCCCATTCTTCAGGTCGTATGAAATATTCGATCTCCATTTGCTCTAATTCTCGCAATCTAAATATAAAATCACGCGGAGTAATCTCGTTTCGAAATGCTTTCCCTATCTGAGCCAATCCGAAGGAAAGCTTTGGGTGAAAACTATCGACAACATTCTTAAAGTTCACAAACATACCCTGAGCAGTTTCCGGTCGCAAGTAAACAGTTGCGGAAGAATCGTCCATGGCGCCTACCTTTGTGCTAAACATCATATTAAATTGTCTCACGTCACCAAGCGCATTTTTATCAGGACTCTTTAGATGATGAGATTTGATTTCCGCATCCATCTGCTCAAGTGTCATACCCTTCGGATTAATTCCATTTTCTTCTAGCAGATGGTCGGCACGATAGCGTTTTTTTGTCTTTAGATCCTCAACTAGTGGATCAGTGAAGGTGGCAACGTGTCCGGTTGCTTCCCAAACTTTTGAATTCATCAATATAGCCGCGTCTACTCCATACATATCCTCGCGATCTTCAACGAAATTTTTCCACCAAAGATCTTTGATATTCTTTTTAAGAGTAACTCCAAGCGGACCATAGTCCCATGTACCAGCCAAACCTCCGTAAATTTCAGATCCCTGATAGACAAAACCACGCCTCTTGCAAAGCGAAATTATCTTCCCCATTAATTCATTTCCTTTTTCCATGTTTTGCTTATTTAACTGGCTTATCTTCGTCTGAGCTGATCTTGGGATCTGTACTCAATTTAATACTAATAGCTCTAGTCAAACTTTTGTTTTCGGATCCGGTATATGAATCACTTCCAGAAACGGTCACATCGGAGATTAAGACTGGATATTGCTTAAGTTGACTTACGCTTGGAGTAAACCCAACTTGAAAAGACATATCTCGGGCGGCTGAATTAATCCCATTCCCCGCCAGAACATCACCAATATTCCACTCTATCTCCCTGCTATTTGGGTCATACACGACAGCTTCATCGTTTGGAGAAAAAGCGCCGATCCATCTCACGTATGAAGGCAGAGTGGCTCTTGCGATCACGCCAGATAGATCATTTGAAGAGTTGATTATTGACCAATCGACTGTATACGTTGTCTCTTGATCACTTGTAGGAGGCAAGGGTCCTGTATTTTTGAATGGTCCAACATAATATAGCGTACGAGCAGTCAATTGCAAGTCCGAAGATAATTTAATTTTTCGTGAAAAAACATTTTCCACCACCGATCCAGACTGATTACCTTCTGCAAATCGTGTACCAGTAAAATCGACCTCTAGATCAAGGGTCGGGTGTCTGATAATGTTTGTTTGGTTGCTTATAAGCGGATTAAAGGTAAAAATAAAACTCTCTCTCCCAGTCTGGCCTGGCTCAATAGACTGTGGGAAATTACCGTTTAGCTTATCCCAAACGATTTTTCCATCGGCAGACTTATAAATTCCGGATCCAGCCGAAATTGAATTCTTATCTAACACTTCTCCATTGATTTTAACAGATAATTGTCCATCTAAAATTTTAACAGGTAAGTTGTTCACCCACTCAATATCTCCAGTAATATTCTGACTACTGTCAGCAATATAATCTGTAGTCTGCCTGTCTCCGTTAATTGCAAGGCCCAAGCCGATATAAGGCTTTTGAACAACCAGAGATTTTAGAGATGATCCGTACAACACAGATATCTTATTTTCATCGATGTTATTTCGGGTACCAGCGTTAACCCTAAATGTTTTAACCTCGCTATCTTGGCCCTCTAGAACACCAGTTATATGGATCGATCTTTTTCCTTGAGCCAATAAGTCACCAAGTGACCATATATTATTGCCATAGGATGGCGGTGGCACAGCACTACTGAATACAAAGCCCGATGGATAAGCCATCTCTAAAACTACATCCTTCAATATGTCACTGGAGTTTGAGTTAAGCGTGACATTCAAATCCATAGATTTACCGGAATTTGTATCTTCAGGTAGATCCATCGACAGCGAAATCGGAGAGGAACTTATAAAAGTCTTGAAGGTTTTTGTTTTTACAAATGTAGCATTCGATCCCTCGGTACGGTATTCAAGAGTAACATTCAGATCTTGCTCACTATTTTCCTCACCAAAAAGTACGGACTTAACCACTTCATTAATGACACTGCTTTCTCCTATTTGACCTATGTCTTTGGTATATCTTGAAATTGTGCCGCCCGATGGGTGACCGCCTTCTGGGTATTCGACAATAAGTTTGGCCGCGTTTAAAATAATTTTATTTCGGTTGCCTATTATTACCTGCAGGTCAAAATCCTCTCCACCCTTCACAGACACTGGACCTGTTAAAGATATATCGATATTATCTGACGAAACTAAATTTGAACCACCCCAAATGAAATATGCCGAAATACCCAAAGCACTTAAGAAAAAAATGGCCGAAAAGATGAGCAACGTCCGAAGAATTGGTGTTTGAATATCCTTTTCTTTTTTCATAGTCTTGATATCGCGATCGTCACCTACCCAGCCACTCTTTACGTCATATCCGATTTGAGACAATTCTGAACGAACTGGCTCTCTCAAGGGTCGACTACTAAAGAGCCTCTTCTCAATCTTATTTATTCCGTCGTCTTGATGATTGTTGCTTTCCGCCATCGGTAATCATTTTACCATATTTTCTACAAATGGCTATGCAGTAGGGATTCATTGATTTGGCGGGCCAACTTCCTTGCGTTCCCATGATTCAAAAGTCCTAAGTAAGATTGAACAACTTCAGGCTTCCCTTCTTTATGTTTAATCGTTCGGAACATTCTTTTCTCGGTGGTTGTTCTCAGAACTCTATGATCTGGAAAATTGACCCAACCAAGGAAATCTACTCCTGAAGAAAGTGTCTCGATTGAAACTTTGTTTGGATGTAGTTCTAATTTAAGGTTAGTGTGTAGAAATTCTTTGATTTTAAGTAATACCTCTTCAAGCCACTTCCTATCCTGAGACATAATCACAAAATCATCAGCATAACGGATATAGTACTTAGCTTTCACCTTATGCTTCATAAACTGGTCGAACTTGTTCATATATACATTTACGAGAAGTTGGGAGGTGAGATTGCCCAAGGGTAAACCAACACCTTCTTGTGTAGAATGAAAACTACCTATCACCTCTTGAAGTAACCACAGCGTCTCATCATCAGAAATATATTCTTTTAGAATATCCACGAGAGTTTGGTGGTCTATGTTCGCAAAAAACTTACGTATATCACACTTAAGAATCCAAGAAGTCTTTCTGTTATTGTTGCTAACTTTGTTTGAAAACTTTCGAAACCTATCTAATGCCTTAAATGTCCCTTTTCTAAGTCTGCACGAATAGGAATCTGGTATAAATGTTTTATCAAAAAAAGGATACAACTGTCTGTAGATTGCATGGTGCAACAGCCTGTCTCTCACAGTGGCCTTATGAATATTCCTGGGTTTGGGATCGGAAATGTTGAACGCTTGATAACCACCGTGCTTATAGCTATGATTGGCTAGTTCCCGGTGTAACGAAATAATATTATCCATTAAATGACTCGAAAATATTAAAACATCGCGTTTATTCTTTTTACCAGGTAAAAACTCTCCCCAGGCCTTTAGCAGATTTTCAATACTAATAATATCTTTAAAATTATGACTGAGAATATTTCTCATAAAAGTGGTATGTTACCCCCCCCCCCCGATTCTACCCATCAATCAGAAGTTGCTCTCAGTATACATGTTATGGCACCAAACAGTAGAAGACTTTCCTAAAAAGTCTCGCTACTCTTTAGGTGGTAAAATTGATAATTTATTTATAGAAGTTCTGGAAACAATATTTGTCGCAAGTTATTTGAGTAAAAAAGATAAACTGCCTTTTGTTCAGAAAGCTATAAACAAGTTGGATCTTCTTAAGTTTTTTCTACAGGTCTCTTATGAAATCAAATCTCTTGATGATAAAAGATATATTGCTCTATCAGAACCTCTCACCAATATTGGAAAAATGTTGGGTGGATGGAAGAATAGGATCATAAAAGAAAACTCTCCTCAATAAGAGGAGAGAGACGAAGAGAATTTCAGGGAACGAGCAACCGATCATTCG
>JACQCW010000039.1 GCA_016201425.1 Candidatus Vogelbacteria bacterium
ACGAATCAGATCTCCAATGTCTTCATTTTTTAAATCGCCAGGGATAAAAACTGCACCTGGAAGCGAGGAATCACCCTCTTTTGGCACAGAACGTCCGATAATTAGAGGCTCTATCCCCCTAGAAATAAGCTTAACCGCAATAGCTCTTCCAAGACCACGAGTACCACCGAGTATAATTGCCCTTTCCTGATTCATAGCACCGCTCCTTTTTATCTCAAAGAACAACGTAGTGGAAACTGATCCACTCTGCGTACCACTTTATACTTTTTAGTTATTGTATCAATCTGTCGTATCCTCACGACAACAGCAAGATAAAAGTTTGATATAATTCTCTTATGACCAAAAAAGATATCTCTGCAGGTGTAGTACACGAACTGCCCGCGGATTTACGAAAGGCCTTAATTTCTGACAAGACGGCACTTGCTCTATGGGAGGATATTACACCCCTCGCGCGCAATGAGTGGATCTGCTGGGTTATATCTGCCAAGAAAGATGAGACTCGAAGTGGCCGCATACATGCAAGTCTTGATAAAATGCACAAAGGGATGCGTCGCCCTTGCTGTTGGGCCGGTTGTCCCCATCGCTGAAGTTAAAATAGTAAGATATACTTTTGATCATGGCTTATTTAGTTATCGCGTATACCAAAATTTCTGAGAAAGATTTTAACTGGATCCAGGAATATCGGAGCAAAAATGATTCTCGTTATTTTAATGTAATTAAACCGCACTTCACTTTAGTTTTTGCCATCAGTGATATTTCAGAAGAGGAGTTTCTTCAAGAAGCCAGGAAACAAGCAGAAAATATTCAACAGTTCGATTTCGAATTAAAGGTTGCCACGATAAACCAATAGAAACACTTGAACAAGTAATTTTAAAATGACCTTATGAAATTTTACTTATCATCATACGAACTTTGGAACGAGACAGAAAAATTAAAGGCCCTCATTCCAAAAGGTAAAATCGGCTACATTCCGAACGCTCGAGATTTTAGCGGTGCTGGTCCAGAAAGAAAAGCCAAACGAAATGATAAGGACATGGGCGCCCTTCGCAACTTGGGTGTAGACGTTGAACTAGTAGACTTAAAAAATTACTTTGGTAAGCAAGCTGGGTTGAAAAATAAAGTTCTAGATCTTGGCGCCATATTTATTAGTGGTGGTAATGTTTTTGTATTACGACAAGCCATGAAGTTGAGCGGACTTGATGAGATTTTAAAAGAGCTTCGAGAGAAGGATGACTTTCTTTACGCTGGATATAGCGCCGCTGGATGTGTTCTCGCACCAAGTCTTAAGGCCTTCGAAATTGTTGATCCTGTAGACACCCCCTATCAAGGACAAAAAGAAATTATTTGGGAAGGTCTTGGTTTTGTAGACTTTGCTCTCATGCCACACTGGAAATCGGACCATCCCGAGTCCGCAAGTGTTGATAAGGAAATTGAGTATTGTGAAAAGAATAAAATCCCATATAAAGCAATTAGGGACGGAGAAGTCTTAATTATTTGAAAAACCTTATCTTCGTTCCAGAATTAAAAATGACAATTTCAAACAAAGAATTAAGTTTTCCTTTTAAGAGAGACCCTCGAAGGTCTTTAATAAACAAGAGTCCGACCGGCGAGGCCAAAGGTCTTGATACCTTATATCAGATAAAGGGTAGTGATCTCATTATACGCCAGAGAGATCTCGAAGATAAAAACGTCCCTTTGCATGATTTAATGCCAAAAGAATACTTTTCGGCAAGTGAGGATAAGCAAAGATTGATTTTAATAGATCTAGCTCAAAAACTTAAAAAGATCTTTCTGCGTCTCCCGCACTATGGAATTGAAACTGCCTTTCATAATATTGTGGTTGGAAAAGATAATGATCATCAAAATAGACTATTTATACTCACAGACCTAATACATGAGGCTCATGATGTTTACACAGACGAGGATCTGTCTGCAATCCCGGAATCGTTAAAAGAAAAGTTTAAAAGTGATCTAAAGAGAACTATCGCTGGATTAGTCGACCACTTCATAGACAGTGTAAGTAGCGGCGAAGTTTTCATGGACGACCTCGCAGGTTTACAACAATTTGTCTTTGGGAAAAAAGATGGCGACCTTGAACCAAACCTTTATCTCACCGATGTCGATGCAAGATTTCTTAATAATGTTTCGGGCGGCGGCCTACACTACAACTGTCTCTATATCAGCGGCCTGGTAACAACAATTAAAAAAGCTGAGTCCTTAGGAATTGACTGCGGTGCCGATAAGGCCAAGTTGATAAATTACTATAAAGCTCACCCAGAAAAGTTCAAAAATGTTGGAAACTATGAAATTCGGCAAATTGAATCCCTATAATCCTAATACGTATGAGTCTCGCTCACCTCTTCATGTTATAATTCATTCATGAAACTTTTACTTTTACCACATGTTGAACGTAAAAAGCATTTACAATCGATAATAAACTTCCCGTGGAAGGTCTATATCCTTAAATGTTCTGGCAAAACTCTTTACACCGGGATCACGACCGACCTCAAGCGAAGATTCCAAGAGCACAAAAACAAAAAGGGTGGACACTACACAAGTGTGCGAAAAATATTGAAGATTGTGTACACCGAGGTACATCCTGACAGATCGTCTGCCTCGAAGAGGGAAGCGGAAATCAAAAGCTGGTCGAGAAAAAAGAAGCTTGAACTAATTACCGGAAATGATAGAGTAATCCCCTAGTTGTTCTTTGACAGAAAGTCTACCTACGGTAGATCCGCCTAGGGCGGAGAGGTGTGGCATGAAGCCAAAATATTACAAGATCGAAGAGATGCTAGAGATGATCGACGAGCCAAATCGTAGCGGATGTAAGAAGCTACTTACAGACAATAAAAGACTGTTTCAGACCGTGCAAGGTTCAACGAATAACCATCAAAATTGGGTTGGTGGTTTTCAGGATCACACTCAAGAAATAATGAATATCGCCATACTGATCTATAGTCTACTAAATTCTGTACGCTCGCTCCCCTTCTCGCTCTCAGACCTACTTCTAGTAGTATATCTCCACGACATCGAAAAGCCGTGGAAATATGAACTACGCAAGGATGGCCAGCTTTATCATAAAAATTCCATGCTAACCAAAGCCGACCACCAAAAATTCCGAATGGAAAAGCTTAAAGAGTATGGGGTAGCTCTAACCGCAGAACATGAGAACGGTCTGAGATATGCCGAGGGCGAGATCAGTGATTACTCAAATCGAGAGCGTAAGATGTGGCCACTTGCCGCAGTCGCCCACATGTGTGACGTAGCAAGCGCCAGACTTTGGTTTGCTCATCCTATGGAAGAGAACGATCCCTGGCCCGGCGCTAAAAGATTTCGTGACTAAATAAAAAGTGCCCTTCGACGCAATGTCGAAGGGCTAATTTTTTACTAAAACTCCCGAGATGATTTTAGATTCTCGCGAAGATTATCGGCACTTTCATCATCTTTCTCGAGAACACACAGCATCTCTTCAATCGCCTCGCGCACAACCTGCGCCATACTTACTCCCCGCCAACGCGCTACCTCTCTAATCTTTTCGACAAGCTCTACAGGCAACTGCAAAGACAACAGATGTGTAAACTTCTTCTTTTTAGCCAATTAAGCCACCTCCTATCTAATAATATACTTATACCCTTTCCATATTAGATAATTTGAGAAAAAAGGCAACTAGAGATTAGACCTTCGGTAACAAAACTGTAAACGTCGTCCCTTCACCTTCAGTCGATTTGAATGAGATTGTCCCAGACATTTTCTCCACCAGCATTTTTGTTATAAATAGTCCGAGACCCGTACCGAATAAATGCTTGGTGTGATCATTAATTGATCTAAAAAACTTTTGAAATATTTTATCTTGATCCTCTTTTGGGATGCCGAATCCTGTATCTTCAACCTCAATTTTCAAGTAACTATCGAGCTCACTTATTTTAACCGTAAGCACGCCTTCATCGCGATTATATTTTATTCCATTACCAATCAGGTTTGTCAGCACCTCTTTCGTCTTTTGGGTGTCGGCCAGCGCAAGCAAGTCGTGAGAATTATTGCTGAGCTTTACTTTGATATTTCTTTGAGTTGCGAGTGGGGAAAGCTCGTTCATAACATTTTCTGCAGTGGCACCAATGTCTACTGGAGTCACTTCAATTTTTATCGTTTGCGATTCAGCACGAGCAATCTCCAGCAAGTCATTCACAAGAGCATTCAAATGATCAGACGCTGACACAACAGAATGTAAATCTTCGTCGACATCTTTAGGAAATTTAACATTTGAACCTAGGGCCAGATCAAGAAATCCCCGTATAGCCGTGATAGGCGCACGGAGCTCGTGAGCAGCAATGAAGACAAACTCGTCTTTTAACTTAACCAGGGCGCGAGCCTTTTCTAATTCATTTGCCTGAGACTTTTTCAGTTGTCCTGTTCTCTCAACCACTTTTTGTTCCAAATCTTTGTTGAAGTTTTTTAACTTTGTGTACGACTTAGCATTCTCTATGGCGATACCAGCTTCTGATGCAAATATTTCAAGAAGCCGAATGTCTCTATCATAATAAACCTCTCCAGACATTTTTGGCCCCAGAAGTAAAATCGCCACCTCGTTATTATCAACCCTTATTGGAATCACAAAATAAATGTTGAGTCGACGCAAAACATCCTTAAGTGAACCTTCGTGTTGATCTTCAAAAATAAAATACTTTTTACCATCAGCCGTGCCGTGGAAGAGCGCCTCGAGCTCGTGCATATCATCACTCAACAATCTATAGTTAGTACCTTTTATGTCAACAATCTTATGATTTTCAATAATAAGAAAAGCTCCGCCAGCAAGCCTCATGCCACTACGCATGATCCTTAAAATTTTGTCTGTCAGTACTTCCAGTTCTATTGTACCGACCATCGTATTAGTAAGTGACGAGAGAAGCGCGTCACGGTCATATTCCCCTTTAAAAAATAACCTGTCGGTAAGGGTTCTAACGGACTTTTCAATATAATCAAAAGTAAGAACCGCGATCGAAGTCATGGAGAAGGCCAAGATTAAGAAAAAAGTTAGATCAAAAACCGAGTAAATATTATAGAGAACGATAAATATGACTAGCGAATATGCAAATGCCAATACCACGTCTGCAAGCAAAAGCGATACGGCTCGATAGAGAATTAGCCTCACGTCGAGAAAACGATGTTTAATGATTGCATATGCCGCCATACCAAGAAAAAGTAAAACATAAACTGGGGCAAACGGTACGAAGAAATCACTATTAAACAGCAGGACAGGTAAAAAGATTGTACCGATGATCAGCCCCCACATCAGTAGTCCGCCAATCAAAACAAAAGTAAGTTGTTGTCTTTCAGTAGTCGAGATATTACTCCTAGCCGCGCGCCGGATAAAACCGTAAATAGAGCCCAGGGACAATGATATCGCAATCACTCCATATACAGCGAGCGCCCATCCCGCCACCGGAGAAGAAACTCCATTTTGGATTTTAATGTCCGTAAAAACAAAAGGCGAAAGAGCTAAAACCATAGCAACCAAAGTGACACCAATAATAAAGTAAAGTTTATTTTCACTCAAAGTTATCGTCTGAGAAGGTAGAGTATAGGCAAATAGATAAAATGAAAGTGCCATTGGTGCGGCAAAAAAGGTTGTAAGACGAATAAAGAAGAGATTTAAAATTAGGAGCTCCTGCGACTGCGCCAGATACATTGCCGAGAGCCAGAGTGCCGTGATAACTGCGATAGTGGAAAAAATTTTATTCGTAGCGCTTTGTGGATTATTCTTATACACAAAGACGGCCAAAATCAGATTTGAAAAAATAGTTACGATTAGAAGAATCAGAGTAAAACTCATAAATATTATTACGTATTCAAAAGAAAATCCTGCACGATATTGTTCCATTCACGCGGCCGCTCTATAAAGGGCACGTGTCCTGTCTCTGCTATCAACACAATTCTACCATTTTTTAGCAAATTCATAGCCTGCTGAACTTTTCTATGGGGCACCAAAAAGTCGTGACTCCCAGTAATAACCAAAACTTGGTTGTTTATATTTTTAAGATCTGGGGTAAGCACAAATTCTCGTTGCAACGCAAACGGTCGAAATAAACGATTCATTGCCATAAAAGGGTGGCTAAGTTTCCCCCGGTGAACCGACTCGTAGTAATAATTAGAAAAAACTTCCGAAACCGAAGATGGGTCGTGACAGACACTTGCTAAAAAACTCTTCATACTCTTTTTGCTTGCTTTCATTACGGTCCGCGAGAGAAACTTAGCCAAAAATGGAATAGTTATTGGCATGTGGCGAATTGGTACATGATCAACAAGTCCAAGTGGGTTCGACAAAACAATTTTGCTAATCGAAATATTTCCCCTCAACGCGAGCCGAAGTGCAACCCATCCACCAACTGAGTGACCAATAACTGAAAAGCTCCCAGGGCCCAATCCCACAATAAAACCTTCTATCGTTTCTACCAGGTCACGTTCCATATCGCATGCTGCAAAATTAAACTTTGTAGATCCACCTGAACCTGGCATATCCAAAGCATATACACGAAAACTTTTAGATAAATCTGCAATATTTTTGTACCACTGACCCCAGCCAATATTCAACCCATGCAACATAATTAACGGCTGGCCACTTCCTGCCTCCAAATAATTAATTTCGTAACCATTAATCCTGGCCCGCTTTATCTTTGCATCAACACCGAGAGTATCAACCAACTTATCCTCAAAACTCATAGTCCAAACATCCTCTTAAATTCATCAATAGACTTGTGCCGTTTTTCTTTTTCGCTATTTGAGTTGTAGTCAGGTATCAACAGCTCGTCAAGAGAGACAAGAGCTCGATTATTTATTACGACCTGATCGTTCAAAACTTTTCTAACACAATACGCCGCAGCAGAACCATTGAGTAACGCCGCCCCGCCAAGCTGCGGCCAAGAAACTATGGTCTTCCCCATAAGAAGAAGAGACTCCTTCATCCTATCTGTCACATTCTCTGGACCAATGTGCTTTGTTATCGTTCGTCCAATCCCAAACTTATCGAGCTTGGTTAATTCGTCATAACTAACTTTGCCAAGACGTCCGTGAAAAAATTCAAGGTTTGGATTTTGATCGTATCTCTCAACATCAACCACCGCATTATCGCCATTGTCAGCAGCCATCACTACAGCAATTTTATGAGACTTTGCCTCTTGTCGAATTAAATATTTAACCGCAATATTGTCGATTTCGTCTATTACAATATCCAGTCCGTCAAAAAATTTCTTAATATTTTTCTTGGTGATCCCATCTTTATAAATCTCTATTCTTGAGTACGGATTTAAAAGATATATCTGTCGAGCCGTCATAAGAACCTTCTCTAGACCCAAATTATCAACACCAGCGCGAACTCTATTTGTATTTGATAATGCCAACTTGTCGTGATCAGCAAGTTTGATATGCCTCCCCCCACCCTGAAGTACGATAGAGAGTGCAACAGAATTACCGACAGATAAACCGGCAATGCCAATAATGGAGTTATAAAATTTATCCTGCTCTTCTTCGCTTATAAGCACCCGGTTCCTTGCGGTTCTGACACGTTGGAAAGATTTGTCCTCCAAGATGTGTGAAGCGGTAGAGATCCATGGAAAGTAGGCCCATCTACCCTGCTTTGTTACTGACGATTTTTTCTCAAGTGCACGCCAATAGTCACCGAACTTCTTATCAAACTCTCCGCCATAAACTAACGTGGGATTACAAATGGCAAAAAACTCTTTCTCTTGCTCCTTATAATAGTCCGAGAGGTGCCTAATAGCACCCAAAGAAATTAATCTTGAATATGCCTTTTGATCCCGTGCTTTTGCCAAATTAAAAATTACTGGTTTGTCGTTTGTCATATAACATACTTTTGTTTAGTTCCAGGCTTAAAGTAATTTGGGTGCTCGTAAGTCCAAAACGAGAGCCTCGGGGTCACTTTCTCCGGAATTGTCTGATAATTATTTTTATACTCAGCGTTATTTTTATTTAAACTTTCGACGATCAATTTACACGTTATATCCGAAAGCTCCCGACTCTCCTTCACGCCAATTTTCATTTCAAGATGAATATACAGATACTGATTCTCGTCGGCGTCAACTTCGGTCGACATTGAAAACTTGCCGGTTAGGAAGTTTTGTATCGATGAATGTTCAAGAGCACGTTTGACGTGCTCAGGGTAAATTATGGCACCAAAAAGTTTAGTACTAAAATCTAACCTTTCGTAAACATACACGAACGGTAAATCTTTGACAGTCTTTTCTATCTTAACCCTACGGCATTCCTTCATTAGATCTACGCCCGCATTTTTAAAAATCACA
This sequence comes from Candidatus Vogelbacteria bacterium, assembly GCA_016201425.1. The sequence goes on from JACQCW010000039.1 coordinate 8,316, forward strand.
AGCAGCTCCTTCATGCTCATTATCCCCCCATGATCACCGATCGCGTATCTTACGAGCGGTAGAGCATTATACCCAGTGCAAAGCACAACCCCCTCAGGTGCCTCGAAATTTATAAATCGTGGATCAAACTGTGCCAGAGTTGGAATCTTGGTTGCACCCTTAAACAACTCGACAAACAACCTTTCATTATTCACCGCCACACGTCTGGCCAAAATAGAGACGGGAGTTTCGATAGCCATGGCCCCGAGATCCGCACTACCATAAACATTCGCCATATCGCGATAGACATTTTTAATCCCCGTTTTTTTGACCAGATAATTTCGATAATTTTCACCAAAGGCCTCAGCGGCAAACAGAAACTTGATATTGAACTCCTTCCACTTTATACCGTGTACCAGTTCGCCTTCGTCAATTATATCCTTCACAAATGGCGGATAGCCGCAGAGAATAACCTGATCAAAATTCCCTGCCAAGTTTTGAAAAGCGTCGAAAATCTCTTTTTTATTAATCCCAGGGGTAATGATTGTAATTGGATACCCCCGCAAGGCGAGCATTCGCCACGCTTGATATGTAATCAATCCACCGATCCACACCCCCATACCAAATGCATCGACGACAAGCGTAGATCTTTTTTTTCTACCCGGACCTAAATTATTTATGAACAACTCGAGATAGTAAGAGTATTGCCAATCGAGAACTTCATCGCGTGGAAAGTAGAAGGGTGTACCAGTCGAGCCGGATGTTGCCGTAAAAACAAACGCCTTGTCATCCAACTTGCCGTCAAAACAAAGTGCTGTCAGAGAATACTTTCGAAGATAATTTTGCTTGCTAATAACGGGGACAGACTGAAGATCAACAAAGTTTTTTACCTTCTTCGGATCAATCTTATTCTTCTTTAAAAAATCTTTGTAGGCCGGCACGCTCTGGGCAACTTTATGGAAAAGATTAAGAGAATAGGAACTCATTACTTCATTCTAGCTTTTAAAAGGTCTTCAGCAAACTTGTCAGATATCTCATTAGTTGGTCTGCCTTCTTTCGTCGAATTTACTAAAACTCTCTTGACGATATCGCGAATTCCAAGAACGTTGTTTTTAACGCGGCCATTATTATAACCACCTGTATCTAGTTCGTCAGCAACATTGATGAGCCCCCCTGCATTAGCAAGGTAATCTGGGACGTAAATAATCCCGCGGTTATACATAAGTTTACCAATACCCTTATATGCTAACTGGTTATTAGCGCTTCCACAGACAATCTTACAATTTAATTCATTAGCTGTTTCAACATTAAATTCTCCTCCCATTGCACAAGGCGCATAGAGGTCAACATTCATTTTATGAATATCTTCTGGTAAAGCAATCTTAACCCCTGGATACTTTTTAGACAGCTCAGTAGTTCTGTTACTGTCTATATCAGCAATCGTAATCTCTCCGCCACAATCATAAAGCAGACGCACAAGTTCTGCGCCAACCTTCCCAACGCCTTTGACCGCAAAGGTGCGCCCATTCACGACTTCACTATCAAACACTTTCTCCAAAGCCGCCTCAATAGAGCGAAAGACCGAGAGCGCAGCCCATGGGCTTGGATCTCCTCCGGCTCCGGGAAGTCCTAAAATATATTTTGAAACCTCGCCCATTTTAATAACATCACTCTCATTAATCCCCACGTCTTCTCCAGTCCTAAAAAGCCCATTCAGACTATTTACTGCCCGCGCATAAGAATCCATCATCACCGGACTCTTACCCTTTCCTCCGGCCATCAAAACCGCCTTCCCACCACCTAAATTTATTCCTGTAATTGCGCACTTATACGTCATGGCTCGAGAAAGATTAAGCGCATCTCGAATGGCATCATCTTCTGATGCATAAACAAAATAACGCGTGCCACCAATTGCTATGCCTGAGTTAGCAGTACTGTGAATCGAAATAAATCCATTCAGTCCACTCTTGTGTTCAGTCAATTCATAGACAGCCTGATGCTGATCAAACTCTTTAAAATTATGCAGCCTACTAATGGGAAGAATTTTAGCTTTAATCATTTTTTATAACTTCACCCGAAGAAAGTCTCGGGCTATGTTTAGTGATTTTATCTGAATATCCAAGACGAAAAAAAACAAGGGGGCGCCATTCTATTTTCGAACAGTTTTGCAGCTCTTTGTAAAACTCTCCAATCTGTATAACTGCTGCCATCGGTGCCGTTTTTATGCCTTCCTTCTCCGCCATTAAAGCAATTGTCTCGTATAGCTCCCCAGCCCTCACCCAACTTTCCTTATTATCTTTAGCCCCACTTATAACAACCAAAACTGGCGTAAACTCTTTAAGCAATCTTCCATCCTCCTTTTGTGACAATTTATTAACATTAAAACTTTTAACAACCCACGGAGCAATAAAAGAAACTAGGGTTGGCATCCCGAAGCCAAACATGGGCATTCCAAGTTTCGCGCTTGTTGTGTTGCTTTTCACATACTGAGATAATTCTGACCGAAATATCTTATCTTGAGTGGCACAAACATTAGCTCTAGTAACCACCTCAGCTATCTTTGCTTTTGTTTCAGGATCTTTAATCACATCGATTTTCAAACTTTCACTACTACCGTCTCGGAGCCAGTCCAGAAAGATTCTATCGGGAAGACGAGAATCATACCTGTTGCGATTTGTGTGACGCTTTAGAACATAGGGTAGCAGGTCATTTTCTCCAATTGATTTTGTACCTGGTACGAACGTCATAACAATTTGATCGGTGCCGTTAGGAAAATATTGAGTAATAAACCCAAATCCGTAGTGTCCGGCCGCAACAGTTAAATTCTCTAACGCGCAACCTAGACTTGTATAAAGTTGGCGGTGATTCGCATCGCTAGAGGGCAGCTCTCGCGAAAAGTCTGGCGACAAAGTTATTTGTGAATCACTGATTGCAAATTTCCACGGCTGACTATTGTGGCTCGACGGCGCAAGCACGGCAAAATTAATGAGGAACTTTAACCTTTCGGCCATTGTGCCCAACTTATAGAAGTCGTTCTTATCTATTGCCCATGCCCGATAATTATCCCTCATGGTGACTTCATTATATCAAAGTGGTATAATTTGGACACATGACTGTAAGTAAAAAGTATATATTGGTCGTCGACGATGATCCACTACTCGCCGAGCTTTATTGTAAAAAACTTGCGTTAAAAAATTTCGATGTAGCAATCGCAAACGATGGCATCGAGACGTTGGCAAAAATATCAGTCAGGCATCCTGATCTTGTAATATTAGACATCAATATGCCCAAGAAAAACGGTGTCGAAACAATCAAAGAACTCAAAAGCAACGACGCAACTAAAAATATTCCGGTATTAATCAACTCAAATATGAACGACGACCCCAAAGACGTTGAGGCGGTTAAAAGGCTTGGCGCAATAGATTGCTTAGTAAAGGCCAATACGTCCATTGGTCAGCTGTGCCAGACTGTAGAAAATTTTTTTACAACAGCCAATAATCTGACATCTAGCATAAATTAAAAAGGCCCGACGTTAATCGGACCTAATAATCATTATTAGGCGATCTCTTTCAAAATCTGATACACTCTCTTGTCGACATACATTTCCAATAATTCCTCCAGCGGTCTCCAGATATCAAATCCCTTGGAGCCATAACTGCCATCGCGACTAAACTCATCATGGCGCTCAATAAGCCGACCTTGGCTATCATTCAAACTTGGGAAAGTCTCCGTCGATCTTCCCCATTCATCTCTTCCACCCGCCAACTTAGCATGCTCAGAGTAGCCACAAACCACACACATTCGTCGACCATGAAAAGCGTCAGTATAGTCATCATACTGTGATCCACTGTAACCACTATACCCGACCAAAAACTGATGTCCGCAGACTGCGATCAAGTTCTTCTCAAGCTTTTTGATCGAGACCTCAAGCTCTTCCCTACAAGCTATCGTAATATCTTTTCGTGGCAACTCTGCTCTTAAACCAAGCAGGCTGTTTCTCATGTCACTTACTTCTGCCGAAACCCCCTTAACCAGCACCGAATGTTCTTGTAAGAGCTGTAGTCGAAACTCTTTGTTACGAATCTGCTTTGACAGAGCCTCCGCCTCTTCAGCAAGAGTCGCCCTCTTAACATTGCAAGCTCGCAACTTTTTATTTCGCTCTTTTACCTCTTTACCAATCTTGTCCATGGCTTTATCCAAGTTCGCCATTTCAATCTTTTCCATATCCACCTCCCCCGATATAAATCGGGATCAACTGTCAAATATCAAAATTACCAGCCACCAGCATATCATTTCCAAAAGCGTTCGCAACTACTCTAATTTATGATAAGATTCTATCATGCAAGAAAAACCTTCAACAAACCAAGTAAAAGAAAAAATCATAATCAAAACGCCACACATCAAGTCCAGAACAGAAACATTCGATGGATATCCGAAACGCTTTCCCGTGCCAGACGATAAAGTATCGTGGTCTGTATCATTCCCCGAGTACAAGCCGACAGACTTTGTTTTACCCAAAGTTTTAAACAACGATGTTACAAAAAATCCCAAAGGCTGGGCCGATCCTGACGATATTGAACTCGCAAAAAAATTGCGCGTACCCTCAGTCCTCGGTAAATGGGGCGCAAACTTCGCGGCAGACCCAATTGTTACCAGAACAAATCCGCAAACTGGAGAGATGGAGATGATGGCGATACTACGCGACAACGGCGAATGGGCTATCCCGGGTGGCATGGTTGATAAGGGAGAGGATGTTTCAGCAACCCTGCGGCGAGAATTTAAGGAAGAAACAGGGGTTGATATAGATATGTCAGACGCTGAAGAAATATATAAAGGCTACGTTGACGATCCTAGAAATACAGATAATGTATGGATGGAAACTATCGCGAAGCATAAACACGTGTCGCCAGAGATTGTGGCAAGAATGAAACCAGAAGCCGGCGACGATGCCAAAGCTGTCAAATGGCTTCCACTCACAGAAGAGAATCTCAACAAACTGTACGCGAGCCACGGTGAGATGGTCAGAATGGCACTCGCAAAATTTAAATTAAAATAAAAAAAAGAAAACCCCGGTCACTCTCCCCTACACCGAAGTGCAAGTTTGAATGACCGGGGCGATACCCGAGGACTATCCATCCAGCTTTCCCAGCAAGTCGGTCTGCCATGCCTATTCAAACGATAGACCGTACTGAGGCTTTTAAAGTATCTCCTCACAACTCTGAGCGACGCCGTTTGAGGAGCGGCAGCATGAGATCAAAGAAGGAGACATCCGGATGCTGCCGCAATTGTGTCTCAATGACCGATGTGTTCACTTCGTGCGCCTTCGCACCATCAAGCGATCGTGAACCGCCGAAAATCTTGCGCATCACCACCTGCAGTCGAATCGCTCGTTCTGCAGTGTTGTTTTCAGGTAAGACTCCGTTGTGATCCAGGCACGTGAAAAGGACTGCTTGGTGGTGGCGCATCCGCGCCTGCACCTTCGTCGCTTCCGGTTGCAGGTATGTTTTTTCGATGAGCCGCGTGAGTGCTTTTTCAAATGTTGTTTTGTCTCGCTCTTCCTTTTTCTTTTCCAATTCGAGAAGCAGTCTTTTGTAGAGGAGCACGAGATCTTCGTAGAGGGGTGGCGAATGAATCTTCGCCACCCGCAGCAGATGCACCCAGCACTGCTGTTTTTCACCCGGTAGATTCTTGTAGGCGGTATACCCATCGGAAATGATGACCCTATCCTCCTTGAGTCCGAGCGCTCGGGCTGCCACTCCTTTGCCTCGTGTGTCTTCGATCACATAACGCACCCCGCGCTCGGTGACAAACACCCACAGCCACCAATTCTTGCCGTCCATCTTCCAGCCTGTTTCATCAGCGTAGACGGCGCTTGCTTCCTCGATCATGAGGGTAATGGCATCGTAGTCTTCGCCGAAGAGAGTTCGCGCTTCGTCGAGTTTGGCCACAATCTCTCCCTCAGAGATCTGGAAGTTGTAGAGGTCGCGAAGACTCTCGCGGATTTTTTTCATCGGCAGGCGCAGACGGTAGCGTGCATACAGGGTGTAGCCGAGGACATTCACGCCAATGCGGGAGGTGTCAGGAATGTTTTTTGATTTGACGTATGTCTCGCAGTGGGAGCACCAGTGCCTCGTGATGGTGTACTGCTTGACGATCGGGCGGGGTTTGAGGTCAATGTCTTCTTCGTACCTCACAACGGTGTCCACTGCCTCACCGACAGCGTTGGTGCAGATGGGGCACTTCTGCAAGGTGTAGGTACATCGTTCCGTGATCGTCTCTTCTTTCGGGGTCGGTCGGTGATACGCCGGTGCACCCGGTTTCTTGCCGCGTGGCAGCGACTCTCGGCCTTTCTTGTTGGGTTTGTAGAGGTAGGTGAGAAGTTCTTTCCTCTGGGCTTCTTTGTCGGTCAGTTTTGCTTCAAGGATACCTATTTGTTTGTCTTTTTCCTTGAGTTGTTTGTGGAGGTCGAGGTTTTCCCGTCGCAGTTTGGCGACGCTTGTTTTCAGCCTTCCGACGCTGATCTCTAACCGTGTTTCTCGACTCAAATATCCTCTCATTTCTTGCTATCATTTTAGCAAGAAAATGGCTCTAATTAAAGGTGGTTATCCACTTTTTGGTGTCCTATTTTACTCAGGGTTGTGAGCAGATACATTTTAGCATAAGAAAACCCCGATAGGCCAACGGCCCATCGGGGGTGTTTGAGGTTTGTTGCCTCCTAGCTTCGCTGAGATCCAAGAATTATAGCTGCGGCAACAATGAATGTGCCGACACCAATACTTGTTGCTGCCTAAACATTCGATGTGAGCATTTTAACTCCGTCCGCTATTTCAAAGCTTCCAGCCAGTGCACACAGAAGAGCTATCATCTCTTTTCTCCTTCCTTTGATTGTTGAGCCTTGTACGCTTGTTCCATTGCGTCGAAGAGCATCTTGGCGCTTCGACGATCGAAGTAGTGCAGTAGCGACTCGGGAATAGTGCCAGCCGCGTGTACGGAGATCTCTGCGAAATACGGGAAGCGTGCGGCTTCTAGGCCACCCTTATCCAAGAGTCCTAGAAGTTTTTGTCCCAGATTGAGCGTGTCCCGACGAGCATAGACGTGATGATACGCGCCGGTGTAGTAAATGTTGAAGTAGTAGCTTTGTGTATCATCAGCCTTTCCGGTGAACACGCTACCGGCTCTAATCTCCACATTTTTCCCGCTTGCTATCTCAGTCAGTAGATACCCAACTCCGATCATCGGTGCATCTGCGAATCTTCCCATTGTTTTGTCCTCCTTATATTGATTACAGTTTGGTTGCGGCTCCGCCGATACTGGCGAGGCCTTCGACAACGGCGATACCGTTGTTCTCCTGTTCCCACTCGAAGCGCTGCGTATGCTTCTCATTGACGTATTGGCTGTCCCAGACGAACTCTTTGATCCATTCTCCATCGAAGTTCTTCTCAGAACTTTCGAAAACGATTCGCTCACCCTTGTTGAGGAGCGCCAGGAAGAGCACTTTGTTTCCAATTACGTCACCGTCTACGCCGCACTGGCCCAGAACTCTGCCCGTAGTCAGTTCGGTTACGAGGCGAGGGTTCTTTGTGTAAGAGCTGTTACACTCGCCCATCAGGAAACATCGATCACTCTTGTCCTCGCCGTTGATTACGACGATCTGGCCGGTCTCCTCGAGTTGTACAAGCCGAAAGCTGTCCTTCAGGAGAACTGGGCCGTATTCGTTAATGTGGCTAGTACTAAATCTGCCGCCGATCTTTCTTTCAAACTCGCTTTGAGCATCTTGGGCGGCTATCTTGCTCGGGCCGTCGTAAAGCAGACTGTGATGGTACTGCTCAACTGTAGTGTAATGAGGCTGCGGCAAGACGCCAATCAAGCTGACAGACAGAAAGCCGGGAATTTCCTTATACGGACCGAAGAATGGGAATGGGCCACCATCTTTGTGGAATTTCCAATTATTCTGGTAGCCGACGATTTCGTGTTTCACTTTTTCCTCCTTTTCCCGCAGTTGCGGGGCTCGTTATGTGGATTGTCGAGGTGCTCGGTATCTTGCATAAGCTAGCATAAAGTGTTCATGTTGTCAAGGTTGGGAGATTTCTTGTGTGTAGAGTTATCAACATTTTTTTTGACTAAGGATTTTTTTGTAATAAAATTTAGGAAGCTTTTTAAAATTGTGAAATCAAAAAATTATTAGTTATTTTTTTCATCATGATAAAGAAAAAATTGGCGTCCGCTTTGCTCCTGCTTTCAATGGTCGGAGGTGTTGCGGTGCCAGCGATTAGTTTCGCCGACACTACTGTGACGGCCACTTCATCACTCCAAGCAAGGTTGGAGTTAATTACTAAGTTAATTCAGCAATTACAAGTTCTTCAAGAACAGCTTAAACAACTACAAGCACAGGAGAAAGAGGCTCAAAGTGGTTTGAAAGAAGATGTTAAGGAGTTTGTTTCTGATATTAAAGAGGGTGAAACTGGTGACGATGTAAAGGTTTTACAGGCGGTTCTTGCCTTATACCCGGATGTTTACCCCGAGGGGCTTGTGACAGGCGCGTATGCCAAAAAAACAGCGGCAGCAGTGTTGAGGCTTCAAAAAAAGTTTGGGGTCAAGGAGACTGACAGGATCGATAAAGAAACGCGGGATTTGTTGAATAAATTGTTAAAAGATAACCCAGTAGCTTTCGAAAACATAGCGGAGGGAGGCAGGGTTCCGTGTGCAATTGTACCTCCTGGTCACTTGATTGCTCCAGGCTGGCTTAGAAAGCATCGCGGGGTAAAACCGATCGTGTCTGTCTGCCAGATAATACCACCAGGAATTAGAGAGAAGCTTGGTGAGGGAACTTCAACACCACCAGTACGAGAAAATGAAGCCCCTGTTATTTCAATGATTAACTCTTCAACAACATATAACGGTGCAACAATTACGTGGAAGACTGATCAGTCAGCAACAAGTAAGGTTTATTACGGTCTCTTATCGCCTATCGATATAAATGCTACCTCTACTCTGAACACAGGCAATGGTTATTTTACTCGTGATCACTCGGTAACTTTGTCTTCACTCACAGCAAGTACAACCTACTATTTTGTGGTTGAGTCTAAGAATGAGGATAATAAAACTGCCCGATCTGAACAGATGACTTTTGTAACGTCATCTGCGCCGGTTACGCCAGACACAACCGCTCCAGTCGTTTCTGTTGTAAGCTCAACAGCTGCCACTTCCACAGCCGCTGTGTCGTGGATGACAAATGAATCCGCCACAAGCAAAATATATTTCGGCACGATGGCACCTTTCGACCCTTCTGCAATGACCACTTCGACTATGATGGATGGGGCGTTCGTTACGAGTCACTCCCTGGCCTTGTCTGGACTAACTGCGAGTACGACTTACTATTTCGTTGTAGAGTCTAAAGATGCCTCCAATAATGTCGGCACATCGAGCCAAGTGATGTTCGCTACGTTACCTATTGCCATGGACACGACTCCACCAGTGATAACTTCTGTTTCTTCTGTTGTAAGTAGCTCCACAGCAACTATAACCTGGATGACCAACGAAGCCGCGTCGAGTAAGGTTTACTACAGCCTCTCATCGTCGGTTGATGTAACTGCAAGCACAACGCTTGCAATGGCTGACACTTCGTTAGTCACAAGTCACTCAATTAACTTAAGCGGTCTTGGATCAGCGGCGACGTACCATTTTGTAGTCGAATCTAAGGATGCTTCTAATAATATTGCTACGTCTAGTGAGGCTACATTTGTCACCTCTTCTTCTGGGTATTAAAATTATTTAGAGACTGCAAAAACCTGCCATACATTTAGGCAGGTTTTTGTTTTCCTTGCTTTTCATAATGGGATTTTGTACAATATGTACATATGAAAATAATTACGACAACAAATGCACGTAGGAATATTGCTCAAATAGTAAATAGGATTAAATACCACGGAGAGGTTTTTGCTATAGGGCGACGAAACTCCATTGATGCTTTGCTCATCCAATTTCCTGGCTTATACAACCAGGAATTGGACGAAATTACTAATATCAATACCTACTCAAAAAGTTTTGAGTTCCTAGCTAACGAGCCGGAACTTTATTCCTTGACTGATCTAAAGAAAAAATATGTCTAAAGGGACTATCGTACTGATTCCTTTTCCATTTACGGATCTCTCAGGTTATAAAATAAGACCGACGGTTGTTTTGTCGGATTTAGGAGAAGGTGAAGACTGTATTGTCGCCTTTATATCTTCGGTAAAACAAAAGACAGCAAATAATTTCAGTTTGCCAGTAGAGCCATCAAAACAAAATGGTTTAAAGTCTAGTTCAATCATTAGGATGGACAAATTGGCAACTCTCCAAAAAAAGATAATCTTAGGCGAGCTAGGTAAATTGGAAACAAAATTAATTTCTCAAATCAATCATAAATTAAAAAACCTATTCCGACTTTGAAGAATAGTTTTTTATACAGCATTTACAAAAAGTGAATTTATGTTATCTTGTTGCTGATACTGGTGGTTCTTTGAAAAAACCGAAAATCTATCCGCCTCATCGGCGGGTCGGCCCTCGGCCGAAAGGAGAAAATATGACAAGAAGGCCTGTGTATGTCATGGTTGATGTGGAAGCAAGCGGCAGCAATGTCAACAATAACTGCCTACTTTCGTGGGCGGCGTGCGTTGTGACAGAGGAAGATTTGTCGAACGAAGAGTTGAAGGCGCGCGGGCTTGTCTATTATGATGAACTCAAGCCACTTAAGTTTGGCGAAGATCATTTTAGTAACAACGGTCCGTTCTTCAAGTCTCGAGGTTTTGTCCGTGGGGCCATGGAGGTTGGGTGTCTGGGGCTCCGGTGCTTGGAAAAGTTTGGAGGCGATCTTAGATATCACCCTGCTTCTGGTAACAAATTGTTTCAGCCGGGTTTGGTCTTGAAAGAGCTCGAAAAGAGTGGTACGGATCCTCAGTTGGCGGTTTATCGATTCAAGAAGTGGCTCAGGAAAATTGCTGGCGAAAATGGATTCGTGATTCTCGGCTCTGACACTTCCCTCTTCGATCTTCCCTGGATCAAATATTACTTTGACATATTTGGTCGTGGCCGGGATATTCTTGGTCATGGTGGTTACAACCTCCATTCAAACTGGATGGGGTTGAAGCGTAAACGTCGAGTGAAGAAGAAGCAGATGGGCGTGCTGGATAATCGCGTGGTTGCCCATTGTGCTGAAGACGATGCGATTTACTTGGCCAAGTTGGCACGAGTTGCAATTTATATAAACTGTAAATAGAAAGGAGATAAAATTATGCAAGTCCATGATGACGTCGATTTCTTTCTACCGTACGGTACTAATTTTTTGCACCAAAAATGCAAGCAAAAACTAAACCTTGCATCATCTGAGTTGGGTGGGAAGTGCACTAAATGTTCAGGCTATGCACAATACAAGCAGTATGTTTTGTGTGCTAATTGTGCAATTGAGTTGGATGTGTGCAATATTTGTACTCTGGGAAGAGGGAAGACTCTCGTTAAAATGTAATAGATCGGCCACGATTGATAAATCGTGGCTATTTTTTTGACAAATTATCTAATAAAACTAATATGGAGGAGAATATTTTGGGACTTTGATTTTTAACTGGAGAGAAAGTCTACCTACGGTAGATCTGCCTAAGGCAGAGAGGTTTCTATGTCTGACGTTAACACTGTTCTAACTCCTCAGGAGATTTATGAACTTGGCGAGAGAGTTTCGACTAAGACGACTATTGATAGTGACCTGGTTCCATCTTTTGGTGTTGGTCCGAAACTTTTTGGCACGCTTGCAAATGAAGACAAAAGCGTTTCCCTCCTGGACTTTTGTTGTGGTATCGGAGTTAACCCCCTTGGCTACAGCGGTCAGCTTAAGATGTTGCCGGGCAATGAATGGCATAATTGGGCTGCTGTTCTATTGAAGCGAAAGCTTTGCCAAATTGCTCCAGTGCCACAGCCTTCGAAAGTTTTCCTTTCAAACTCTGGAGCGGAGGCTGTCGAGGCTGCGATCAAGATGTGCCAGGCGAGGCGTTATCGTGAAGCCATGGTGGTGAAGTCAAAGCGTGAGCAAAAACACATGCTTAAAAAGAATGTTTTCGGTGCTTTTGGCGGAGCATTCCATGGGCGAACGCAAGGTGCCTTGTCTTTGAACTGCTCAAAGAAGAAGCATACCGAAGCCTTCTTCGCTGATCGTGGCGATATGTCTGATGATGGTAGGATTAAGAACCGTGCGATTCCTGTCTGTCACATCCCCTTTCCTGAAAATGATAATCAGAAGTCAATCGATCGATTTTACGAAGTATTGAAAACAATCGATTGGTCTCGGATGAGCGCCTTCTTCTTTGAATTGATTCAGGGTGAAGGTGGTATTCGGCTTATCGACGCTAATGCACTGATGAATATTGTTCAGCTCTGTTATAGGAACGGGGTCTACGTGATTGTAGACGAAGTCCAGACTGGCATGATGCGGACGGGCAGGATGTTTGCCACTGAGTACTTTGACTACACGGGTATCAGAGGCTTGGACATTCTTTGCCTTTCGAAGGCGCTCGGCGGAGGTCAAGCGGCAGTTGGTGCGACGATATGCAAGGCTGAGTTCGACTTTACGGAAGCTGGCCAGCATTCCAATACGTTTGGTGGCAGTCCGCTGCCCTCGGCGTTGGCTCTTGAGAATATTGAGAAGCTCGAGGCACTCGATAGAAAAGAGTTGGCCGAGAGAATCAAGATTTTGGAAGAGTTCGCTCCTGAAGGACTTGGGCTTATGAGGCGGATCGTTTTCTCGACCGCCGAAATTCGCAATAAGATCTGCGATTTGGCGCTTCACCGCGGACTCTTGGTGATCCCGGCTGGAGAGCGAGCAATTCGTCTCATGCCCCCGATTAACATCCCTCTAAAAGACCTCAAGACTGGAATTGATATCTTGAAAAGCTGTATCAACGAGGTTGTGAAGTAATTAGATACCCCACCCTAATACGGTGGGGCTTTTTTATTTTAGATGATGTGTGTATACTATTGATATTAATTAATAAACAAATATATGGATCCTAATAAATTACCTATGTCACACAACAATATAGAGGAGGGAGCTAAAATTGATAATGTAGAAAATAGAAAAGAGTTACCAAAAATAACGGTTCAAAGTAAGGAACAGGCGGTTGATTTGGTTCTTCGGTCGTTCGACATGAAGTTAAAGGAAAGGTTTACTGAGGCTGGTAAAACGATGGGATCTAAAGAGTATCAGGAGTATTTAGCCTTCCATGGCCCGGAGCACTCAGAGAAGGTCGAGAGGTGGACAGTAAAATTTTTAGAAACTGTTAGAGCGATTGATCCATATCTTGTATCTCCAGATACATTAAGACTAGCTAAGCCAGAAGCACGAGGTCATGATCTCATTCAATGGGCGATGACTGAGCAGGACATGGCAATGCGGATGAGGGCAAGAGGTGCAGAGGAGGGAGGTAAAGATATACCAGCCAATGTTATAGCCGAAGCTAACAAAAGATCTATTGAGCTACCAGGCGCTGGAAATGAAAGAGCATCTGCCGAGGAAATTGTCGCTGAACTTCGTAGGTTCATTGATCATAATGGTACTCCAGTTTTTAATTTCACCAATGAGTCTGTTTACAACGACATATCTATGACGCTTCCAGGATTCAACTTTGGCGACTTTAAGGATTCAAGTAATCCTAATAATCCAAAAAATCCAAGGTTACCGAAAGCGTCTGGTGGAACTATTGGTGGACCAGTTATTTTCCAACCAAAACTAACTTTAGACTTGTCATCTTTGCCTGAGGATCCTACAAAGTGGCAAAAAACTCTAGAGGACGAAAACACCAGAGAAGTTTCAATTACCGGCCTTGCTATTGCTTCTGCTGACTTACGGGGAGAACTTGCTAGTGATAATTCTGAAGATTTTAGACAAAGTGGCGACGCTGAGTTTAGAGAAACAATGATCGGTATTGGAAGAGAGGTAGAAAATTGGAAGGAGATTCCCCAAGTTAGAAGGGAACAGATTGCTCAATCAATCCTTGGTTGGAAGAAGTCACAAATTGTCTTTGCTAAATGGCAGCGGATCTTTTTTATAACAAGTATTGATCAAAATAAAGTAATAAATTCTAGTTCCAAGGCCGACGAGATTAAGAATGCCCTGTTTAGAACTTTTGGTTTACCAGAAAATGACGCCGTTTATAAAGAGCCGGACGAGACAGGTAATTTTGGTAAGAATATTAAGGCAGCGGAGGAGCACTCCAAATCTTTAGAAGCTGTACTAGACAAGTATGAGGGCACGAGAGCAGAAAAAATAACTCTGGCTGTAAAAGACGATACCCAGTTTTCTACGCTGTTAAAATCTATTGGTTATAATCTTTAATCTAAACTTTTTGGAGTACAAAAGTTGAGGTTAATTTTTAGAGACAAAAAACACCGGATTTAGACATTCTGTGTTTTTGTTTTTTGACTGA
>JACQCW010000040.1 GCA_016201425.1 Candidatus Vogelbacteria bacterium
AAAGTACAATAAAAAGGTCGACGCAGTAATAATAAAATTTAAAAAATTAATTTATAAAAATACATATTACTATGTTTAAAAAAATAGTTATTTCATCTTTAATCGTTTCTTCATTGGCAATCGGTTTTATTGCTTTTGCCAATACAGACACCACAACACCCACAACAACTAATACTCCTACAGTTGCAACTGTGCCTTCTATACCTGCTCAACCAATGGTGTTACAAATAGAACCAAAGGGAAATGCTTTATTAAGAGGCACTATTGATTCTATTGCCAGTAGCTCTTTGGTCGGCAAAAGCTGGGGAGGTAATTGGACTGTTAACTTCTCTTCCTCCACAAAATTAATGCCTAATGATATCGCTCAATTTAAAGCAGGTGATTTTATAGGAGTTCAAGGAATCGTAAATCAAGCTTCTCCATGGACTATTGATGCAACAATTATACGCAATAAAGTGCCCGGACCTAAGAATTCACAAGATAACCAAGAAGATCGTGGACAAAATAAACCTAAAGAAAATGAAAATTCTCAAGGAGACCGAGGACAAAAAGGACCACGAGGTCCAATGGGACAAAATCAAGGAGTGCAACAGCAAATCCAATTTATTCTTGAGCAAATAAAAAAGATTCAAGCTCAGATTAATGCGCAACAAGGGCAACCAACTCAATAACCTTGTTTTATCTCACTAAAAAACCGGCCAGTTGGCCGGTTTTTTAGTGAGACGAGATATTCTTAATTACTTTGTGCCGCACACAACCCAAGCGCTCCATGGTATTACCACTCGCTCTCCTTTCATAAAATTACTGTGTAATACCTCGAGTGTTTTTTTATAAACTTCTCTACGAACAGACTCATCAACCTTTGAAAGAGCGCCAACAATTGGAGCTGCGATATCAAGCATAATGTCCCAATACTGTTGTAGCGAATCGGCGATAAACTCTCCGGTTACTTCAATTTTATTGACATCTCGCAAACCAGCTTCGGCCATTATAGTAGGCAATGAATCCGGCTGTGAACATCTGAAAACACCTGGCGCGTTAGCGGACGAAGGAGTTGTTTTTGTAATTTCTTGAAATATTTTTGGAATTATTGTTGCCCATTGATTTTTTATCGGTTCCGCCCATGCTCCAACAGAAATTTTACCGCCAGACTTAACGACCCTCATAAGTTCTTTAATATCAGCGGACACATCGGGAGCAAAAATGACTCCGAAACGACTGATTGCCGCGTCAAATGAGTTATCATTAAATGGAAGGGCAGATGTTGCCGCAACAACTGCGCTATAATTTGTAATGCCTTGCGCCTTGGCATTTTCTTGCGCAATGCGAACCATTTCTTCAGAAACATCGGTCCCCGCCACTGCCCCTTCTGAACCAACATACTTGGCGGCGCTCAGGCCGGGCTCTCCTGTGCCTGTCGCAGAATCAATGACACGATCTCCCTGTTTGAGAGAGGCTTTATCAATAATTGCTTTGCCAACAGGGCCCATCCAATTTTGTATAAACAAATCCCACTTTTTCCATCCTCCGGAAAATTTATCCCACGATTGCTTTTGAGCAGAAATTACTTCCTCATTTTGCTGCATATTTTTAGTGTTATTAATAATAAAATTTTCTATTACAAGAATCTTATAAATCAAGCAAACTTATAGTATTATTTATTCCTGTTTAACTAAATTAATTATTTTATTTCACTATATCAAAAAATCACTTCCATTAAAAGTGATTTTTGAAAGCTCCCGTCACCAAAGCTTATTCGTACGATTGAAAATTGGAAGTATATGGAGGGATTAAAAGAGAAGGTCGGTGAAATTAAGTAGAGCTTGTTCTTGTTAAAATAATAGATTTTAGTTGACTTATTATGTATTTCATAGTAATGTAATGCCCAGTTATGAACCTTGAAAAAAAGCTCACAGAAGGGAGCAATATAGTGTTTATCACACTCGAAGGACCTAATGGCGTAGGTAAAACAACAGTCATCAACACGGTGTCAGAAAAGCTGTTTGAACTGGGTTTTGATGTTTTCTTAACCAAAGAACCGACAAAATCCAATCTCGGAGACTTCCTGAAAAATTCAGAAGAATCTTATCAGGGCAAGTGCCTGGCGTGTATTGCCGCCGCAGACAGGTACTTTCACATCGAACAAGAAGTATTGCCAGCCCTTTCAAAAGGCAAGCTGGTCATTTCTGACAGGTATGTCGAATCATCACTGGTTCTTCAAAGGCTTGACGGTTGCACCATAGAATTCATTTGGGGTCTTCATTCACAGATTTTCATTCCCGATCTAAGTATTATTCTTGTGGCCAAGCCCTTGATTCTTAGTCAAAGGCTCGCGGCAAGGAAAAGCAAACTTAGTCGGTTCGAAAAAACCGAAACAAGGGAAAGGGAATTACGTTTCTATCGCCAGGCTGGAAAGTTTCTATCGCAACACGATTTCAATGTTCTTGTTCTTAAAAACGAATCTGCTTCCGTCGATAAGGTCGCGGATCGGATCGTCAAAAAGATCCAAGAACTCCACCAACAACGAAATGGCGGTGACTCATGAAGCGACAGATCATTTCGGAAACCAAAGCGGCATCTTGTTATTTCAGGACGTCGGTTGATGCTCCGAATCGCAAAGCGCTAGTGCAAATCACCGAATGGTGCAATCTGCACTGCGCACACTGCTTCGTGTCTGCCGGAAAATATGGAGATGCAATGTCCTTTTCGGACATTGAAAATCTGTTGATTCCGCGACTCATGGCTTGCAGGGTGATCAGTGTTAGTCTGACTGGTGGCGAGCCTTTCGCCCATGAAAAGATCATCGAGATCACTTCGCTTTTGCGAAAGAACAATATGAAAGTCAGTATCTGCACCAATGCGACTTTTATCAAGGACGGGCAAATGGAAGCTCTTGCCTCTCTTGGCGAGATCCAGTGCAACGTCAGCTTAGACGGTTTTTCTCCCGAAAGCCATGGTAGGTTCAGGGGAGACAAGGATTCGTTCAATAAAACCGTCTCAACAATTCGGGAGCTGGCAAAGCATAAACTGCTTCATGGGTTGCTTGTGACTCCTAATAATCTGGCGGAGGTTAGCGAGTATCCCAAGCTCTGTGAATTCGCCGTCGAAAATGGTGCCGCCTATGTGCTGATGAACCCCCTATCTTCCATGGGAAGGGGCGTCAAGTCAATCGGTAAACTGGCGATGCCAAACGAAGTGATGCGCCAAATCGAGGCCTCTACTGCCGAGTTTTCAGACAGGGTTCAGTTGGTGAGAATCCGTTTTCCCAACGACAAAAAATTGCCCCTTGCTTCTTGTGAGGCTGGCAATATCGTCTACGTTTTCACCCACGGAGAACTCACGGTTTGTCCGTACTTGGTTTTCGCGACCAAAACTCCCCAAAGTCTTCACAAGGCAGAAGAGTTTATTGTCGGAAATATTTTCAAGGATGAAGATATTGCTGACAAGCTTGATGCTTACAAGTTCGGAAGCCGCTACAAGATTGGCGGTAATCCGACTTGTGAAGGATGTCAGATAAATGCCCAGTGTGGAAAGGGATGTCCTGCGGCTGTAATTGCTTCGGGAAAAAAGATTGAAGAAGTCGATACAGAAGTCTGCCCGATGGTAGACAGCTAAGGTCAAATATCTTCAATACTTATCCCTGCTGATACATTGTTATTAGTGGGGATTTTTTTTATAATAAAGTATATGAAAGACATCTCATTGTTTTGTTGGAATATCGGAAACCCATCTATCGAACGGGCAAGAAAACAAGTTAGGTGGCTTAAAAACAGATCTGAAAGTTTTTTTATTCTTACTGAAACAAAAAATAGTGCAGGTTGTTTATTTATAAAAGATTATTTTCAAAAGATAGGGTATCATGTTATTTCTCCGAACATAGAAGGCAAAGAGTACGGAACAATGCTGATCAGCAAATATCCATTAGAGGAAAGTAAATTTTCAGATCATGTAAATTCTTTGCCATTTCGGGCAGTATCGGCTAGAATATCTTTACCTAATGGAATTTTAGAAATTATAGGTTTATATATTCCTTCGAGGGATAAAAGCACAAAAAAAATACAAAGAAAAAAGAACTTTTTAAGAAATATTGTTCAAGCTTTAAAATCTGCCCCGACTTCTGACTTTCGCGTTGTTCTAGGAGATTTTAATATTCTTGAACCTAATCACACTCCTCATTATTCTTTTTTTGAAAAATGGGAGTATGATTTTTACAAAACTTTAATAGACAATCAATTTAAAGATGCTTTTCGCGTAATTAGTCCGCATGCCGAAGAGTATAGCTGGGTAGGTCGTACCGGTGACGGTTATCGATATGACCATTGTTTTGTTTCAGAAAATATATTATCTAAAATAGAAAATTGTTTTTACTTTCACAAGCCAAGAAATATTAGATTGAGCGATCATTCGGAGCTTCGTGTTTCGGACCAGTATCGAGAATTGGATGTTGAAGCCGATATTTTAGCCCACTTTGGAGCAAGGCATATTTCTGTGAAGGATTTTTTAATTGAAAGGGGCTATAAACCGTTCTGCGAGATAACTACAATCCGAAGAAAATACAGGAAAGAAGGTTTTGGAATTGATTTAGATCTAATGGATTTTGGATATACATTAGCCGAAATAGAATATATGACCGATGACGAATCAAAGATTAAAGAAGTTACTCAATCTATTATTACATTCGCAGGAAAGCATAACATTAATACTGGGGCTGTAATACGAGGTAAGGTTGCAGAGTATTTGAGAATGAAAAATCCAACACATTTTCAAGCCCTTATTGATGCGAAAATTATAAAATAAAACAGATATTATAAATAAAATCGTCAAAAGGGGCTAAAATGCCTTTTTGAAGACGGAAAATAAACTGGTAAAAGTTGATTTGATTAATATATTTTCAAAGATTATAATGAACAAATATGGTTAATACTGAATCAATACTAAAAACATTTGAGAAATTAATACCATCTGAATCATGGTCTTTTCGTGATGCTAAACGCTCTCAAACAACAGCTCTTACTCATAATTACCACTGTAAAGACCCCCGTTTTTAAGACACTCTTTCTACAAGTTTTTGGCACCGTTTAGCGAATAATAAACGTTCTTGAACCGTATTCCTTTCCGTTGTCAGAATGAAATATATCCGGCCTTGAATGATAATTAAGCGCTGTGAATATTGCTTCTAAAACTAAGCTCGCTGAATGATTTGTCAGAACTGACCAGCCGACAACCTCTCTGGTGAATAAATCCATGACTGTTGCCAGATAAAGGAACTTTCCTTTGAATGGTATGTAAGTGAAGTCGGAAACCCAAATATGGTTTGCATGTTCAGGATAATTGGTTTTCAATAAATTAGGAAAAAACATTTTAGCAAACCCGTTCTTCCTTGGTTTTCTGCCTCTCCTGCGGTATGCCCGCACTTCGAATAACTTCATGACGCGCTGAGCGCGCTTTTTGTTTATGCCGAGATACAACGCAATCCTTCTGTATCCGTAGCTTGGAAAATTACTAAGCGCTTCTTCAATCTTTGTTTTCAGTTTCCAATCTTTAGCGAGCTTCTTTGACCGGTAGTAAATAGCTGATCTGGAAATTCCGAGCGCCTTGGCCGTCAGAGCTTTACTGTCCGTTGCCTTTGCAATCAATTCTTTTTTGGGATTCGGAAAGGCAGAGATTTTTTATCCCTTCTCAATTTTAGAAGTTCTGCCGTTGAACCAGTCTCAGCTCCCTTGCCGCTTCTGCAACAGACACACCTTCTTCCTTCACTCTTTTAATTATTTGATCTTTTACTTCTTGTGCAATTTTGTATCCTTTTTTCATATGTTCCCCATATTACATTGTCGCGCCCAACTTGTCGACCTTTTGTTCAGTATACGGGGGTTAGGCCACTAGTGATGTGTATGGGTCATATAAAAAAGCCAATTTCGATACGAAACGGCTTTATTTATCGTTATTCTGGGATGGATTCTGGGTTAAAGATAAAAAAATTATAAAAACAAAACCAACTGAATTATTGGAGTCGATTCTTAGCGATAAAACAATTTTTATTAATTCCAATACTAAGCTCCACACAGATGCCATTGCTGTGAAATCAATGGCATCTGATGGTTTTGGAGTCAAAGAAGACGTCGAGAACAACCATGTTCGAATAACGTCTAACTGGCTCCCCCTATATGATGCGTTAAGAACTCTAAATTGGGAACAAATGATAGTAGAAATGAATAGTTTAAGTCTTGCTTAAAGCTATTTCCATAACCAACCAAATAATTTATTTTCTATATTTTGTTGAACGACTGTATTATTAACTTTTCCAATTAGCATATCATCTCTAAAAACATTTC
>JACQCW010000043.1 GCA_016201425.1 Candidatus Vogelbacteria bacterium
CGATCTGGCAATCAGCCCTACTTCACTTGACATTTACATGTGATAGTAGTACAATGTAGGTTAAATTTAATAACTAAAATAAACATATGGGAATTATTGAAGAGTTCATGAATGGGAAGATTACTCCAATGACGGAAAAAGGAAAGGACGGAAAAATAGTCTCTGACCTGTCTTCTGATCAGGTATCGGTGGCTAATGCCAGGCTTGAAGCAGATAAGACGGAGGCGGCACGAATTTTACTTGAGAAGGTAGCTAATGAAAAGAGCTCTCAAGGAGATCGCCAAAAAGAGATTAATAACATCCTCAAAGATTTGAATAAGTAGAAATAAGTAAAAAGCGTCTTTTAAAATAAGGCGCTTTTTGCTTGACAATTGTATATACTTTGTGATATAATACTGAAGAAAATTAAGCTCTTTGAACCGATAAACAAACCAATAATTTTAGTTAATTTGCTCCTGCCTGCCGGCAGGCAGGTTGGGCAGAAAGGGGTGTAAGATGGATCCGATCTGGATTAACACGGTTGTTCTTCATAAGCAGCCTCACTGGGATGAAGCGGTTGCGCTCTTCTTGCTCAGGCTCTACGGAGCGCCGCTCTTCCACGGAATTAGAGAGGCAAAGGTCGTCTTCTGGAACGCAGGTTCCAACACTCCCGACGGACGGTCTGCCGCGGAGTGGGAGGCCGAGGGTTATCTTTTGGTTGGCGTTGGCGGTGGGCGCTTTGACGAGCACCCGACGCGCACCAAGCCCAGGGAACAGGAGTTTTGCGCAGCGACTCTCGTCGCCAAGTGTCTCGGTATTAAGAAGGACGAGGCCGCGCTTAGGACTCTTCTGGCTTATACCTACAGGACAGACGCAACGGCGGTCAATTTGCCGGGCGCAGACAGGGATCTTGTGATCTTCGGCATCGCCAATGTCAGCAAGATGATCAACCGGTATGTCGCCAACGGCGACGACCAGAAGGCCCTGGATTGGATGATGATGGCGGTGGAGGCGTACTACGGAAGCCAAATGGAATTCATCTACGCCAAGCAGGAGTTCGAGCAGAGTGGCACTGTAACTACGGTGCAGCTCGAGGGATTTCAGCAGCCCCTTAAGATTTCTGCAGTCGTCTCGGACAACACACAAATGGGACCCATGCTCCGTTCGAAGGAGGGCAACCAGTCGGCGGTCGTGATTCAAAAGAACAGTAAAGGCCAAGTGCAGATCCACACCAACAAGGCGTACAAGGGGCTCAAGATCTTCGATGTGGCACGCTACATCCGAGTGGCTGAGTTTCTCACCAAGACCCCCGAGCCGGTAATTCCTTCGTGGAATGAGCTGGCACAGGAGCAGGCTCCGGAGGGTGTGGAGGAGTGGTTCTTCCAGCACTCTGGCCAGATGCTTTTGAACGGCAGTTTGACTAACCCCGATGCCAAGCCGACAGCGCTTTCGCTTCGGCTGATCGTTGAGCTGGTGGTCACCGGCCTGAAGCAGTCTGGGAAACATCAGTGTGGTGCAGTCTGTAACTGCGAGTCGGCCGACAAGATCGGTACGGAGTTGTGTGAGACGATTCTTGGTTTGATTAAGTAGCATGTAGCCCTGGTGTCGTAAGACCGCCAGGGCCTTTCTTTTTTGTATAACCAAATAAAATCATCAAAACTGCAACTCCAACAACTAATTCAAATGCATCACTCATATATATTTTATACTCTTAAATAATTAAATAAGCATATCACGTTGCTTAGCGGCTACTGTTTTTTGGTGGTCATGAATAACCGTGCGACCAAGATAAAAAGGATTATAACGACTACTACGAGGAAGGTGGGCAAAATATATGGAGAACTTTCGGAGAGAGGAATCTGTGGTGTGACATAATCACTATTTGTTTCGATTGGACCCACGTCTGCCTTGAGTAGTCCTGCCGTGTCGATATATTGAACGAGTTGACCGAAGTCGTATTGTGAGGCAACCGCTTTTGGATTACCCATGAACAGAGCATAGTGTTTATCATTATTATACTTGAATATAATGTTTCGAACTGTTCCAGATAACTTTACACTCAAAATGTTGATGGGTTTGTCGTCTTGGTTGAGGATAGATATTTTTACATATCTCTTCCTTGACTCAGAATAGTTGAAGCTAAGATTTTGACCGGCAAACTTTGGTGTATCGACTGAAAATATGTATCCTTGGCCGATCGTTGACCAGGTATTTTTGTCGGCACTTTCATAGACAACAACTCCTCTGCTAAATATTTCGCTGTTGGTGGATAGTTCACCACCGCTGTGCGGTATGCCCTCTTGGCCTAAATCCAAGACAACGTCGGTACTTTTATTCTTACTATTTTCGCTGACCTCAAATGCGGGTGTGTAAGAAATTTCTTTGGCGTTTTCTTTTACCTCTCTTGTAACTTTCGCACCAGTAATATTGAGTGGAATCTCGCCACTATCATTGATTACAACTCTCAAGAATTTCCATGTTCCTTCGGGGTACGATATTGTCGTGTAGCGAGAATTGATATAGTCGCCCTCTCTGTTCGTGTAGTCAAAAATTTGTCCTTTGCCGTTCAAAAGTTGCCAGTTGGCTGTATCGTTTGATCCGTAAACCTCAACCCCTCTTTTAAAATTTTCTGATGGAGTTTCTATGGTCACGCCCGAGTGCGCCAGCCCTTTCTGACCGAGATCAATTTCAAAAGATGTAGAGATGCCAAGTTTTGTTCCAAGGTTGTAAACCCTACCTGGTAGGTCTGAGGTATAATTTTTGGCATTTTGAGTGGCTGCGACAAATGGCACTTCGCCATCCTCGTTGACTATTCTTAGATCAGATAAGTTGGAATTGAGTTTTTCAAAAACGGTTGAAGGAATGTCGAGGGTTGCATAGCCGCCTTTCGATTGGTTATCAACCGTAATTTTGCTTTGGTACTGCCATAGTTTTTGGTTAAAATCGGCGAAAGTGTTGAACGCGGCGAATAGTAAGAATGTCGCTAAAAATATTTTGGCAAGCTTCATATGTATTTTATGTTACTAAACTTAAGTGGCTGTTTCGATGGACTTTTGATGTTTGAAGTAGAGGTACGATACGATGAGGCAGATTATGCCAAGTACCATGAGAGACAAAACTCGGTATAGAAGTTGACCAGAGAGATCTACAATGAACACTTTTACCACAGTGATTGAAAACAAGAGAAGTGCGGACTTTCTGAGGAAGCTGTTCGATAAAATAATTCCCAGTGAAACAAGTAAAATTGCATAGAGTGTCCAGAAAATCGAGATAGACACATTGTTTTGGTTGTTGATCGCGGCATATCTGTCGCTGATATGTAGCAGAATTTCTGCTTGATTATAATTGTAAGCTTGAGGCACAGGGCCGTTCTGATCTAGAGGACTTGGTGGCGGTAACTGTTTGGTCTCCTCGGTGATCATGTTGCTGAGGTCGAATCGTGCTCTCTCAAAGTACGAATTAATTTCGCTGGTTACGGAAAGAAAAACGAGTAGATTGACTATCGTCCAAAGCACAACAAGCACCTTAATGTCGGAGCGATATTCTTCGCCCATTATATGACCAAAGAGGTAGGCTAAGATTGTTCCCGTCAAAGTTAACACAAGATAAGTAAAGAATTTCCAGTTTAGTATCAGTTGCCATGTGCTGACGTCGATATAATTATCGTATAAAAAGAATCTGGCTAAGGCGATTGCGAATATTCCCATAGAGGCTTTTTTGAGACCATCGTTACCGGTTGTTGCTCCGAGTAGCGCAATGATGACAGCTTCAACTGACCACGCAATTGTCACCGCCTCCTTTTGGAAGTAGAGCGGTATGGCGATGGTTAAAAGAATTGCACTAATACTTCCCAGAAAAAGGGCAAAGTTTTGGTCATCATTTCGTAAAACTCTGAATAGATATGCGAAGGCAATATATGCTGCACTCAAGCCAACGGCTACGAAGGCCAATGCGGTGTAACTATTTGGTTGCAGCAATAGGTAGAGTTCTGTGAAGAACCATGCGGGATTGAGTGATAGCATTACGAGATCGCTGCTGTCGCTCTTTTCATTTGAAATAAATTTATTGGCAAAACTTGTTGCGAGATATATGAGGTAAAAAATTGTTAGTGCATATACTGCCAAGGCCTGCTTGTTGGGGTCGTAGTACATTGCATACCATGATGAGAAATGTAGGACGGTGCCCAAAAATCCGAGGAAAGTAAGTTGGCGCCATTTTTTGAAGAATGCAACGGACAAAATCCCAATGTTGAGAGAGAGCGTATAGACAAAATATCCAAGGTCGTTTGATGCACTCAAGCCAAAGAGATACGGTACGAAGAATCCCATTGCCAAAGTAAGCATGGCCAAAAGCTCGCTATTGGTCCAGATAGATAGAATGACTCCAAAGACGGTCACTGCGCTCATAAATATGAAGCAGAATCCAGCCGACGTGATTAGCCCATAGTATCCGTAAGCGGCGTAGGTTGAGAGATAGAGCAGTCCTAATCCGGTTGCGCTCAAGATGTTTGAAAATTTTGCCTGGCTCTTTCGCATGTATTCCCCGAATACAATAAAAAATATGCCAGCAAGGAGGCCAAGAATGACACGTCCGGTCGGTGGAATTAGTCCCGACTCAAAAGCGACTTTAAGGAAAAAGCTGACGCCAAGGATCACTGAGATTACTCCGATGCCGCCAAGTATCCATCTGCCGAAATACGATTCGAACCCGCCCCTTGGACCGCTAGGAGTTTGTACTGCGTTTGAGGTTGCTGGGGTGTTGTCTGAGACCGTATTCTGTTTGTATATCGCGGCTGGCGTAATGATTGAAGCGACGACGTTATCTGCCGGCAAGCTCGCTGGACGAATCTGTTGGGTCGGTGTCTCGATGGGCCTCGACTGAATCTCAACCAATTTTTGCCCAAGTTTGATGCTAAAGTTTTCGACTTTCTCAAGTCGCGTCATTATATCTCCAAGTCTTGTGTCAGTTTCGTCTAGTTTTTTTAAGAGTTCCGGATCCATCCTGTTTTGGTTAAAATTAATAGTAGTTACCTAATATCTTAAACTGTTTTGGCTCGAATGTAACGACCATGTACCAGTTCCAAGAGACTGTCCGGTTGTCGCGCCCGACAAATCCGAACCATATCTGAGGAAAATCTTTAATGTCGATCTGTCTGCGACCGCCATCCTTGATTGCCGGGTCGAGTAAGATAATGTGCTTGTCTGTAATATTTGCGATGACGCTGTAGTGGTCGCCGTCTTTTTCGAACCAGTCCACCAAGACCGGAAGCTTTTGTTCTTTGACGAAATATTTAAGCTCAGCGATCGAACCGTTCTCCTTTTCAAAAACGAACCCGCCAAGACCTTTTACCCCCTTAATGAGACCTTCATGTTCAGCGCCATACTCCTTATTGGCATCGGTAAGTTTGGCTAAGTCTTCTTCAGAATAGTTTTTGTTGTAATGAGAAAGCAGCATGCGGAGCGATGCAGGTCCACAGAGGCCGTCACTTTGCTCGAAGTGAGTATATTTTATCTCCTCCTCTTCTGGAACTAGCGTAGAATTAACCGGAGTCAATGGCTGGGCCGCAACCTTAATCATTTCTTTGCTGATTGGCTCGGTGG
>JACQCW010000062.1 GCA_016201425.1 Candidatus Vogelbacteria bacterium
GTTTCTCCAGTGCCTATTTTTATTATTCACGGTGAGCAAGATCCGACAGTGCATGTCCGGCATGCGCGCTATTTATTCAAAAATGCACGTGAGCCCAAGCAAATCCATATTTTTCCGTACGCGAGCCACGCCGAAGATATTTACCGGAGTCATCCTGGACCGTTCATCAAGTTAATAGTAGACTGGTTCGAAAGGACGCTAAGATTATGAGCAACAACACTAAAGCCAAAGATCCATGGATAGCCGCTTTTTGGTCAGCTTTTCTATTGGGGCTGGGCCAACTGTATGCTGGAAGAAAGAGACGCGGTCTGCTTATTCTTGCTATTTATTTAGGTTGGCTGGCGGTCCTTTATTACAAGACACAGATGGTCCTAACGATTCCAAGCGCGAATTTTTCTGTCAAATTTTGTATTTTCGCATTTTTGTTTCTCCCATTTTTGCTTTGGGTCATCATTGATGCGTATCTTTGCGCGAGATCTCGCAATCGTGTGAGCGGGTTAGTCCCGCAACGTTCGGCTTTATGGGCGGTCTTTATGTTTATAGTTATTCTTCTAGTTACAAGATTGGGACTCTCTGCACAATTAATTATGAACGTGAATAGAGTCTACGTGAAAATATATAAAATTAAGGCTTACGCAATGTGGCCGACCATAAATAATGAAGACAGCGTCATTGTTGATCCGAACTGTCGGACCTACAAAAAACTTAACAGAGGCGATGTCATCATTTTTAAAAATCCAATTAATCCGCGAATGGTTTTTGTAATGAGATTGGTAGCGTTTGAAGGCGAGAAGGTTGAAATAAAGGATGGCTGGGTGGCTGTAAATGATCGCGCTCTGTCTGGGCCTCCATTCAATCGTTTCACCTATGTAAGTGCGGGTCCTTATGGCTCGAGCTCTGTGACGATTCCCCAAAAAAGTGTGTATGTGCTTGGTGATTACAATAAGAATTCGAATGATAGCCGGTTCTGGGGCTTTGTTCCAGAATCATATATTCTCGGAAAGGTGATTAAGCGATTCACACCAATCCAGCGCCAGGGTTTGATCGAGTGAGTTATAAAAATATTTTTATTAATGTCTAAATTAGATGTAATCGCGGCTCATCGCGAGATGAGACTAGTGTAAAGTGATGAACGACACCAAAGATGGCAATGAACAGTGCCACCAGCATAGAAAGACGAATATGGTTAAAAAACTAATAGTTATATCTCAAATTTTAATTACAACTTGCGCCTACGCAGAAAGCAAAAGTAATATTTTCATCGTGGGCGGAAATAACAAAATAAATGAAAGCTTAAAAAATGGCCTGATAAACGAGCAGGAAAAAATTGACACTATCAAATCTTACGTTGACGAAATAAATCGAGGTTTGTTTAAAGAAGGGATCGCAGGGTTAGAAGATTTGTTTAATAATGAAGATTACTTTTGGTATAAAGACGAACTTTTAGAGCATATACGTAAAGCGTACATAAAAGAATCCGATTTAGAATCAGCAATTAAAACACAGAAAAGAATAGTAAGGCTGGGAACACACGCCCAATATTTTAACTCAAGAATTTCTACGCTTAGAGAATTGATAGATGAATACAAAGCTAAGAGAGGAAATAATTTCGAAGCGCTTAACGAGCAAAGCGAAATAGACAATGAAGTAGTTAAAAATATTTTTAATGAGTATAAGAAAAATTACAAAAGCGATCGATATGCGCTGTTAAAGGTAGCGGCCTATTATTATGGTCGTCTGCACTTTGAAGAAGCTGAAAATACTTATCTTAAAGGATTGAGGACGCAAAGAATAAATTATCATGATAATGCTGAGGATTATTATTTTCATGAGGGACTAAGAAACCTTTTCATGATTCAGGGAAGGTACGTCGAAGCTTTAAAAGAAAATGAGTGGATAGTGGAAGATACCAGGGATAAACAAACTGTCTATTACCAAGATAGAGTAAATTTATCAGAGTTTTTAAGAAGGGCTGATAAAAAGAAGCTTGATCCAAAAAAGATTCAGTATATCTTTGAAATAAATAGGGATTTATTAGTTTCAGAGAAAGCCTAAAACTGAAGCCACTTTTTGAAATATCAAACAAGATGGTCGTGGCTCATCGTAAGATGAGCCTAGCGCGAAGCGGAACGCGGTATATCTTATCAATATCACCAAAGTTATTGAAGCCGGAATACAAAGAAGGGAAATCCTATGAAATTCTTTAGATTTGTATCGTGTAAGAGAAGAGCAAGAAGAACCTTTTCTGTTGTTTTGGCATCATTTCTGATGGTTATATTGAACAACCAAACTTTGCAGGCTGTGGAGAAAAAACTAAGCTCTGAAGAAGTCACTAAGCTTTTAGAGTCACGTAATAGACCTGTAGTTACAATTCCAGGAAAAGTGACGTTTTATTCAAATCGAAATAATGACCGTGGCGGAATATGGTTATTGGAATCAGGAAAAATGAAGGAGATAACTCAAGAGCCAATCCTAAGATGAGAGACCCCAGATGGTCTCCGGATGGCTCAAAGATACTATGCGTGAGTAATGCAAGATAATCTTAATAAGTCCTGCCGGTGAGGTACTAGAAAAGATTTCGCCTAAAAAATATCCATATTCTGCCGGTTGGAGCGCAGATGAAAAAACGATATATTTCATCTCTTCAGATGACATTCCTGAAGGAAAAGGCAGATACGTAGGAAATATTTACAGGCTCGATCTTACAGATCACTCTGAAAAAAGGATCACAAATCTACAACCCCTGGGTGGCGTGTGGAGCATGCCCATTTCCCAATTGGCCGTATCTCCGGATGGTAAAACTATCGCTTTTGAGATGTCCGCGGGTAAAGAACGAGGAAGCGGGATATGGACTGTTACTGATCAAGGGGTAGATCTTAGGCTTCTCGTCAGGAATGCCGAAGACCCGGCCTGGTCTCCAGACGGATCAAAATTAACCTACTCAGCGCGATACTCTGAAGATGGAAAAGAAATTAGTAAATATTATGAAATATTTATTATTGATCCCAAGTCCGGCAAGACTAGTCGGGTCACTGATAATGGATGGCATGATCGCTACCCTGTTTTTTCTCCGGATGGAAAAAGAATAGCATTTCAATCTTTTCGTCACCAACTTGCTGTGAGTGGTGCAGAAATTTTTGTCATTAATACTGATGGCACAGGGGAAGGTCGGTTAACACTACCTCAGAATAACCCTAAGGTTGCTGAAAATCCGTTTAAAGCATGGGCTACAGATCAAAGCCCTGACTGGCATGCGTAGATATGGAGTACTCTTTATGAAAGCTAGTGTAGTGCGTCATAATTAACTTTACTTATATGATTATTCCTGCTATGTT
>JACQCW010000063.1 GCA_016201425.1 Candidatus Vogelbacteria bacterium
AATCTTGTGCTCAAACATTATTGTATGCATCTCAGTGTTGTTGTCGCCTGCACGGCCAATATTTTGAACAACTTTACCGGCAAGATCCTTCCAATTTGTGATCTCGACAATTACTCTGTCTCCGTCAGCAACTTTGAGATTTGGTGTATCTTCAATAAGAATGTCTGAGAAAACCTTGGTGTCGTACGGCTTAAGCCAGAGGCAGTTGTGGTCGCTTTTTACCGTGCCTGTAAACTGCTTTTTGGCTCTCTCTAAAATTCGAACAATCTTTTTACCGTTTACTTCTACCTTATCGCCATTCAGTGCTGTAGCAAGATCGTTGCTCTCAATAAAAATTTCGTCTTCTCTTTTTACACTTCCTTCGTGCAAAAAATAACCGCCCTTTTTCGAGGCGAGACTTAGACGTCCAACTAAATTTTGATTTTTATGTGTTGACACCTTATAATGATACAAACAAGTTATTAACAGCTAAATAGTAGCATTTACAAAGGCATGAAACAAGATTTTGGATTTTCTTTTTGGGTTGTCGTTGTGGTGAGTTTCGGATTTTTAGTCCTATTCTCTTATGCATTAATTAGAATATTTAATATGACAGATTCAAACAAAATACAAAACAGTACACTTATCCCAGCTGAAACTAAAGAGGTTATCAAAGAGGTCTCTGGAGACAGTACACCTAAGACTATTGTGGTGATGAAAACAAACATGGGTGACATCAAGTTAGAACTTTATCCAGATAAGGCGCCACTGACCGTTGAAAATTTTTTGAAGCTGGCTAAGTCTGGTTTTTATGAAGGAACAAAATTCCATCGGGTGATCAAAGACTTCATGATTCAGGGCGGAGATCCAAATAGTAAGAATCCAGACTGGTCAACGCATGGCACGGGTGGCCCGGGATATCAATTTAAAGATGAGATCAATGACGTTAAACTGGTTGCAGGCGTTTTGGCTATGGCTAACTCTGGACCAGACACAAACGGTAGCCAATTCTTTATTGTTACCGCGGCGGCAACCCCGTGGCTTGATGGTCACCACACAGCATTCGGTCGCGTCACTGATGGTATGGACATCGTTCGCGCTATAGAAAATGTAGAAGTAGATCACGCTCGCGGCGATCACCCAATTAAAGATGTTGTTGTTGAGAAAATTGTAGCGGAGTAAAATTATAGTGTGGATTTAGCTTCAGGAAGGAGGTGGTGTTGTGAAAACTAAGGTAGCCAGAGTTGTGATTTGGTTTAAGGAGGGGACGACGGTTAGTCAGATTAAGAATCTTTTTGAAGGGCTAGGGTCGAATGGAATTATTTTTCTACCGACTGGTGGTCTGTGTATTGAAGGCGACCCAGATGTGGTTCCGAATGTGATAGTTCCAGATGGTGAAGAACAATATTGGGTTGATAGGCTCAGACTAAGTGACATTGTGGAACGTGCGGAGATCTACAAGAATATCTAGAGCGTAACGTCTAGCCCGGTGCGATTAAATTCGCATCGGGCTATTTTCTTTTATATCTTTTTACCATACTTGCCAGTATCAGGTGAGTGTGTTAGTATAAATCAAACAAACAGTGTTCTTTGACTTGATAAATGGAGGCTCATAATGCGAAGAATTTGTGTTGTTCTGGTTACTCTCTTCTTGGTATCTGTCTGTACCAGTAGCATAGCAGCACAACCAAAGACGACAGTTAGTCCAGATTTTTTTACCGCCAGAGAGGCAGAGATCATAAATGACCCAGGCTTTCAATCTTTTTTGAATGCATTAACGTACGTCAAAAGGTTCCACATCAAGGGTAAGGAGATATCAACGAAGCAGCTTTTGTTTGGGGCAATCCGTGGTGCGGTGGCGGCGATTGATGACAAATATAGTGAGTTCATTCCAGCCGAAGAAGAAGTCGCTTACTTCTCAAAAAAAGTGGGCGTGTACCCAGGGTTTGGATTTACATATAAGATTGTTGGCGGCTATCCTACCGTGTTTTCGGTTGATGAAGGAGATCCAGCGGCTGAAGCAGGACTTAAGGTTGGGGACGTGATCTATCGCTATAATGCAACACCCCTTCAGTCCATTCCATTGAAAAAGGTTTCGATCATGATGACCCCGGATACTTCTAACACGAAAGCGATTTTGTCTGTAGGGAGGGGGAATCCCAGGACATCAGTAGAAATTACAATGACGTCTACAACGATTGAATATAGCGCCGTGACATCGAGTGTTCTGACCTGCCCGGCCGGCTATAGTGTAACCTCAATTCTCATTGATCAATTTACGGAGAATGCCGTTCAGCAACTCGATCAGATAATGGGAGATATTTTGCGCACAGATTGTAGGGGGATCGTGCTGGACCTTAGAGATTGTGGAGGTGGTTGTGCTGATGCCGCAGAGGACATCCTTTCTTACTTTATTGGTGATGGAGTTTTGATTACAACCCAAGAGTGTGGAGACGGAAGACATTCTGATTCACGTTCTAAGCAGTCGAAGTTTCGTAAAACTCTAAAAACTCATAGACCAATGGGCTGGGAAAAGATTAGAAGGGTGCCCGTTGTCTGTTTGGTGAATAGGGGTACCGCATCTGCCTCTGAAGTTGTGGCGCTGGCTCTGCGAGAGTATCATCATGCACCCCTGATAGGAGAAAAGACTTTTGGAAAGGGTGTTGGTCAGACATACCTGAAGCTCGGCTCTCTGGGGCAGATTAAGTTGACGACCAACAGATGGACGTCGGCCAAGGGAGTTTCTGTCCAGGGCGTCGGCATAAAACCAGATTATGAAATCAAGGACCATGAAGCACAGGTAAATAAAGCCCTAAGCCTCTTTAAGTAGTTAACATTCGGCACTTTCGCGATTTTGCGAGGTGCCGTTTTACTTTAGATTTCCACGCCTCCAGTCTTCCCAAGGCATCTCTTTTTTACCCTCCGGAATTACTTTCTCAATAACAAGCTGGCCGTCTTCCATTCTTGCGCGAGTGATTTTTATTCTTGTGTCTTTACCTTTAAGCTTGGTGACAGTATATACACCTGGATCAGGATTTAATGCTCTTACTTTTCTCCAAATTTCTTCTCCCTCTTTGAAATTAAGCTCACTCGGATTAAGAAGGGCCTTGGCATCTATGAGTCCGGCCTCCTTATTAATTTTCTTTGTAAACGTGGCGAGTGAGTGATCTTGTGGAGTTGCTGCAATGTCACCATCAACCCAATCTGGAATAATCCTGGCGAGCATTTGTCCCGCCATCTCTGCCACTTTTGCTCGAAGTTCGTCAGTGTATGGGTGCCAGTTTGAGAGGTCAATTTTTTCTTGAGCGATTACTGGACCGTGATCCATCTCTTTATCGAGAAGCATGACGGAGATACCTGTTTCTCTGTCACCATTAAGAATAGCTGCCTGAATGGGTGACGGGCCTCGGTATTTTGGTAGTAGTGAAGGATGTACATTGATGGTGCCGTGTTTTGGTAAATCTAAAATAGATTCTGGAATAATTTTACCGTATGCTACCACGATAAATATATCGAAATCTTCATTGAGCTCGGGCGGAATGGTCTTGAGATTCTCTGGTTGAATCGTAGGAATGTTTCTTTCTTTTGCCCAGATCTTAACTGGCGGCGGAGTAACTATTAACTTTCTACCTACAGGCTCATCTGGGTTGGTGATTATCAGATCTGGCAGTGTGCCCAACTCTTGCAGTTGGTTTAAAACATCGACTGCGAATTTTGGCGTCCCCAAAAAAGCAATTTTAAGTTTATTTTGCAGCTCCATCTTGGCTTTTTTGATTTGCGGCATCTGTCAGGTCTTTTGCTGTGTCAATGAAGAGTATACCGTTCAAATGATCAGTCTCGTGTTGAAAAATTTCTGCCAATAGTCCACTTGCGCCGCGTGTGAATTTTTTGCCCATTTCGTCATGGGCTGTGACCGTAACTTTGTTGTGTCTCTTGATCTTGCCGAATGTACCCTTAACGCTGAGGCACCCCTCGTCCAAAATAACTTGTTTTGATGAACGTTTGGTAATTATGGGATTGATATAGATTAGCTTATCCGGATCTTTCTTTTGTTTGTTCGTCGTTTCTTGATTGTTTTGTATGATAAAGGCTTTAGGCGATACTATAAAAAGTCTTAGAGATAGTCCGATTTGAGGTGCGGCCAATGCGACACCGTCGGGACATTTATCTAGCACGGTCATCATCTCAACAATTATTTTTCGTATTTTTTCAGTTCTAATTTCCGCTATAGGTATTTCTTTGGCAATCAGTCTCAATAATTGATCTTCTTTTTGAATTATCTCAGTCATGACTTTCAGATTATCATAATTGCGGTCGTTTTTCTAGTAAATTTATTGCCTCGCAATTTTTATCCCGAGCGTAAATTCATATATTGGGCCAGCAATAAATCCCCAACAGAAGCCCCAAAGGATCTCTTCAAGCGGAACGCCAAACACGAATATTCCCGATAGGTTATTCAGGAGCCACCAATTTTGGATGGCACTTGGGAAGATGATTAAAAAATAACATGTATAGAAAATCAACATCAAGAGTCCGGTCAGTAGGCCGCTCATAAGCGCATCTTTGAGTAAGTCGTGTCTCATGAAAGTGACAGTCGAACCGACTAGTAACATCAGGGCGCTTGTAATATATATGGAGTTAGTTCTAAAGATAATGCTGTTTAAAATTAGTATTACAACCGAAAGAAGTGTAATGGTGATAAGAAAATGTTTTGGTCTTTTTGATTTGCGCGCGCGAACATACTTCATGCCGAAAACTTCATCGTAGATGACCGAAGCGATTCCACCTATAGAAAAGGCGAATATAAAACTTTCGATGCCGAAGTGGAGTCCGGTGTTGAGGGTAAAAACTGGTCTCCAGTAATCTTTGAAATAGATTGCATCAGCGACGCCAAGTGGCGTAATAAGGAGCGACATGGTTAACATCTCTCGCCGTAAGTCTTTACGATGGAAAAATAGAATCAGCCAAACAAAAAGAAAGAAGAGGTCACCAATTAGATACGCATAATGGTTCACGTTATAAAGTATATCAATAATTAAAAATCCCGAACAGGTGAGTGTTCAGGGAAATCGCGGGGATTTTTTGTGTCAGCTTGACAGTGCCATCGTTATATGCTAGCCTAAAAGCGGAGTAGATACTAGTAATTAGTTAGTACAAGGAGGAATTCATGTCGCTCATTGAAAGATTGAAAAAGGAACTTAGTTCGGCACGTGGTGTGACCACAATGGGCCATGTTGAGTATCAGGAGAAGTGCGCGGCCCGAAGCTTGATCTCGGACTTTCAGTTTGCAGTCGCACGACTGAATGAAGACGAGCTTGATGACTTGTCGGACTACGATCTGGGTGGAGTTCAAATAACAATTCATTGACCGAAGGAGCTAAATTGTATAGGAAGAAAAAGCAGGCTCGGTGTAAAGAGTGCAAGAAGTTCGTTGCACCATTCGAGCACGAGAATAGTCTCTATCCCTTGAAGTGTGATCGTCACGCAATGCCTTGCATGTGTCCCTGTGGCTGCGGTTGTGGAGAAGATAAGAATCCACATTACCACTGTCAGAAGATTATTGGTGATCTTTGTGTGGCTTGTCGAGGGGGGCATCATGAGGCCCCGAAAAATATTCATCTCCTGCGAAGAGAGGTTGTGCTTATGGAAAGGGTGCTCAAGCATCACAAGCATATTCTCAATTTGCTGAGGAGAGATGTCCATGGCCAAAATCTGCCAAAGCAAGGAAATCGACGACTGTGGGTTAGGCGAGCAAACAGAAGGAATCCTCGTCGATGTCCTGGCTGTGGCGATCATACCAGAACAACCATGGTCGGTCATGACGGGCGAAGTATGACTTTTCGTTATTTGGAGCCTGGAGAGAAACCTGACGAAATCAGAGAGAAGGGCTTCAACCGCTACTGGCACAAGTGGTGTTTCGATAACCCGGAGTGGCAGAACAAAAAGTATTGACAATACCGGGGTGCCCCCAGGATTTTTGAAGGTAATAACTTTGCCCGATGTTGCAATAAAATGTGATGTCGGGCTTTTTTTGTTATAATTAATACGCACTATGGATTATTTGATCACACTATTATCGAGATATGGTTATATAATGTTACTACCGGCGGCAATTTTCGAAGGGCCGATCGTTACTGTGGTCGCAGGCTTTTTGTCTACATTTAGTATTTTGAATCCTATCTTAGTTTATATTACAGTTGTCGTTGGTGATATTATTGGTGATTCATTCTGCTACGCTCTTGGTTGGTTTAAAACTGGTACAATAGTGTCGGCAATTACTAAGATGCTGAAGATCGGAGATGCGGAAATAAATCGAGTTAAAAAATATTTTGATGTTCATCATCGTAAGGCGGTGGCAATGTCCAAACTTTTTCACGGTATTGGAGTCGCTGGACTTATAACTGCCGGTCATATCAAAGTACCATTTTGGCGATACATTAGTACGTGCTTTTCTATAACGATTTTTCAAGTTGCGGCGTTTCTTACGCTTGGGGTTTTTTTCGGGAGTTCTTACTTAGCCATTAATCAATATTTAAATAACTTCGCCACGGCGACAATTCTTGGGGGTGTTGCTGTTGTTATATTTTTCGCCTTAAAAAATCTTAAATTCACAACGCATTAGTTATATGAGAGTTCTTATTTCTGCTGATACATATTATCCTCATGTAAATGGCGCATCATACTTTGCGCAGCGTTTGGCTGAGTACTTGCAAAAAAGGGGTAACCAAGTGGCAGTAATATGTCCCGGCGAGTCATTTAAGCATACCAAAAAAGTTATTAATGGGATTTTAGTTTATGGTGCAAGATCCGTGCCGGTTTTGGTTTATCGTGACTTTCGGTTTTCATTTTATGTTGAGGATAGTTTTGTGCAAAAAATAATCGACGAGTTCAAGCCTGATGTTATACATATCCAGGCGCATTTCGTGGTTGGGAGAAGGGTGGCTAAGGTTGCATTCAGAAATAATCTTCCATTGGTGGCTACTAACCATTTCATGCCGGAGAATCTTACTCACTATATTCCGTTGCCAAACTTTGTTGTTCGAATGATAAGTGAATTTATGTGGAGAGATTTTGCGAAGGTTTTTAATACAGCTAGTCGAATCTCAACCCCCACAAAGATTGCTGCCGGTTTAATCGAGAACAGAGTAAACAAAGATGTTGAGTCAATTTCGTGCGGCATTGATCTAGATAGGTTTACTCCCAACGATAGTGGTGTAATGATACGGGAGAAGTATAATTTACCAGATCGACCAGTTCTTTTATTTGTTGGACGTTTAGATAAAGAAAAGAATGTTGATCTGGTTTTAAAGTCAGTTGCGATTGCTCTTAAGTTCGTTGATTTTCAATTTGTAGTTGTTGGTAAAGGAGCTGAAAAAAAGAATCTAGAGAGATTGGCTCAAAGATTGTCTATTACAGATAACGTAACTTTTACTGGATTTGTATCAGATGGCGATTTGCCAGCGATGTATAGAGCCTCCGACTGTTTTATAATTGCGGGTACGGCCGAGCTGCAGAGCATTGTTACAATGGAGGCAATGGCAAGCGGGCTGCCTGTTTTGGCTGTGAATGCTGTGGCCTTGCCTGAGCTTGTTTTGGACAATGAGAACGGCTTTCTGTTTGGACATGGAGATATAGATGACCTTGCCGGGAAGATGGTCAAAATATTTACTGACGAAAAGTTGAGAGAAAAAATGGCTCAGTTAGGTTTAGAAATTATTGCCAAACATGATATAAATGAATCGATGGTCACATTCGAAAGGATGTATAACGAAGAAATATTAAAGAAAAAGAATGTGGAATAAATACAAATCTCATTTTTCTAATAAAAATTTTGCGGTTTCGGTGGCAGCGTCGATAACCTTTCTTATTTTTAGTTTGGTTATCAATTACTTTGCAAATATTTACGTTACCGAAACAGCCAGTAATCCCGTAACAGACATCGTACTTAGTAACACTAGGGTTTATGACGTTGATGGAATTTTTACTTACGGGCCGATTTTAGTTATATTCTTAATCGCTCTTTTATGTATTGTTGAACCGAAGAGATCGCCATTCGTTATCAAGAGCGTCGCTTTGTTTATTTTGATTAGGTCTATATTTATATCTCTTACGCATATTGGACCTTTTCCGTCGCATATTGTAGTTAATCCTGCTAGCTTCATTTCGCACTTCACTTTCGGGCCTGACCTGTTCTTCTCAGGCCATACCGGAATACCATTTCTGATGGCTCTTATTTTTTGGGATGAATTTTGGACGAGGATTACCTTTATTGTAATGTCGGTAGTATTTGGCGTCGTAGTTCTTTTGGGCCACCTTCATTATACGATCGATGTGGCATCTGCCTTTTTTATTACCTACACCATTTTTCATATATCAATGAAACTTTTCCCCAAAGACCACATGATATTTTTTAACGGAGTTCAGGGCGGGTAGTTACTTGCAATCACTTTAATTTGA
Organism: Candidatus Vogelbacteria bacterium; assembly: GCA_016201425.1. The sequence continues at coordinate 8,437 of JACQCW010000063.1, forward strand.
TGTTATTTTAATTTATTAAAGGGCCGTTAGCTCAATTGGTAGAGCA
>JACQCW010000002.1 GCA_016201425.1 Candidatus Vogelbacteria bacterium
ATCTTGCAGCTAGCATAGACAAAAGACCCGCTTTTGGTGTTAGAGAATGAACGCTATCAAAGTTTTCTTTTCGGAAAAGCCACCACAACTTAAACAATGCAAGAATATCATTCTTAATAGAAATCTTACGCTCGATTCGTAAGGAAATGAATGAAACATGCTTGTCTAACAAGTCCGTAAGATCCTTGGCAGAACCACTTGAGATCAAAATTATATCGTAATCTATTTTCAGTGCATTGATGTGAGAACGTAGAAAAGCATTGATTGCAGAAGGAGCAGCGGTTACGAAGCATATTCGCTTGCGAGGTATTTCCGCGCTCTCAATCGCTGCGTTTTCAATCAAGGATGGCGAGTTTGGTTCTGTGGCGTGAGAGATGAGGGGTATCATAAATTGATATCAGAAATGGTCGGGGTTATCTCTTATCCTGCGAGGAAGTTTCTCGGACGTAGATACCTGTTGCCAGAATAACCGCCACCATGACTTGCGAACAGACCCAGAAGCTGACGGGGTAATGAAGGGTTGCGAGGAGGAGGACGCCGAAACCCCAGCGAACGGCGAAATCTTCTCTTGGAAAGGCGCGGTTGACCAGAGAACGAAGGCTGAAAAGATAGGAAGCTAGGCCGACAATCCCCAACTCAATCAAAAAGGCCACATAAGCGAAATCATAAAATCGCAGGTAGTATTGAAGCGTCGGATTGCCCCAGAGCAGGTCCTCCGCGTCTAGCTTATTGAATTGGCGAATATTTATCAACCCAAAAAAGGGGGAGAGGTAGCCGGGGGAGCTGGAGTCCTTAACGAAATCAGCAATCAACTGGAGGAGGAATGGGTAGAATTCTCTCGATTCAGGAGACAGCCGTCCATCTTCGTTGAATTGTGAATAGATTATGCCCAAAGCCATGACCACCAGGACCGTAAGCAAAAGAGCATTGGTTTCGGTTTTACGGAATGTCGAGAGGCGCAAGCAAAATACGAAGAAAGTTATGGCGAGAAGTAGAAGTCCCGTTCCCGACTGGGACAGCAAGACCGTTGCTAGGCCCAAGACGAGGACGAATGCTTCGCGAAAACGTGTCGGGTGTTCTGAGGTTCCATAAAGATAGAGAACGAGAAACAGAGAAAACCCTCCGAGGACCGAGGGATTTGCCGCGATACTGTTGGCACGGATGAGCGAGAAACTGCCGTCAGTGATGCTGGCAATAGACCTGTCATGGGCCCAAGTCAATTGGCTTGGATGAACGACACCCAGAAAAAGCCCCGCGACTTCAAAGACGGCGAGTAGAAAAGAAATGATCAATACCGTCGAGGCCAGGCTTCTTGCCCATGTGAGGGCTCTCTTGGTTCCGGGATCAAACCAGAGGAGGAACGCATAAAATCCAAAAAATAGAAAGAACATGCCGTAATAAAACCTGAAAATGTAAAATATGTCGCCGACTTGCTCTCCGAGAAGGACCACGTGATAGTAAAGCGACACGCCGAAACACATTCACAACATGATGCCGATGACGGCAACCCTCCTAAAAGCGGATACACGTTTTGAAAAAAGGATTCCCGGCAGAACTAAAATGAGGACCAAAGCCATAATTACATAAGGATACAAGAGAATGGAACCCTCCAGCTTGAAAACCCCTTTGATAAAACTGAAGAGCGTCATCAAGAGTGTTGCAAACCAGAGAAGTGAGAGAGCCATCCGGTCGAAGAGTATCCAACGGTTGGAATGTGTGGGCGCTGAAATGGTCATGCCACAGTTCAGAACATAACTTTTTCCTCTCCAAAGATTTCTCACTCTATTATCTCTTAAGGACACGAAGTATCCATTCCCTTGGGATGGGCAAGAATAATGTAAGATACATGGCTAAGTATTCCCATTGATTCCATATGATGGGTCTCAATGCAGATTGAGCAGCAATATAGTCACCCATGTTGATGTGATTAACCGCATCATAAAAATTTAACTTTAATCGAGCCTCCATCATTGCCTTGTTGCAAGATGTTACTATCTCTGGGTACAGAGCCTGAAGTTCATCCAGGGTTTGCCCCATTTCTTTTGCGACGAGGTGAAATGTTTTTCTGCTCAGCGAGTCAGGTGAACGCCTGTATTTGACAATAAAGTCATGTAAGACTCCAACTGGGTGTTGAGCTGCTATTTTCATGAACAAATTATAATCCGGACAGTATCCCATGCTTTCATTGAACCCAAGTTTGTTATTTTCAATCACTGACCTGGCGATCATGACACTACACATGGAGATATCATATCTTCTCAAGAGTTGATCAACAATATAGCCACTGCTATAGGCTGGCTTGCTGCGTTTTATTTCTTTTCCCTCTTTATCAATGATAATCGTGCCACCATAAAGTAATCCGTAATTCCCTGATTCCATTACTTCCACCTGTTTTTGAAGTTTCCATGGTAAATAGGCATCGTCAGTATCCAAAAATGCAATATACTTTCCCGTTACTTTTTTTAGAGCCAAGTTTCTTGCCGAACCAAGGGGAGTATTTACATCTGCTCGAAAATATTTGAGTCTCGAGTCGTAAGATGTGGCGATTTTCTTTGTGTCATCTGTTGATGCGTTGTCCCAGAAAATGATCTCCCAGTTTATATGGCTTTGTGCATAGACTGAATCAATCGCTTCTCGCAGATATTTTTCTCCATTATAACAATTCATAATGATACTAACGAGGGGTTCTTGTTTCATAATTGGTTTTTAATCCATTGAATAGTTTTATCCAACCCAATTTGAAGAGGCACTTTGGGGGCCCAGCCTAACAGTGTTGTGGCTTTAGAAATGTCTGCATATAGACTCATGTTTTCGCCAGGTCTGTAGGCAATTTCCCCAAACTGGGGGTTACCTTTTCCAATTAAACGGGTAATAGCTTCTACCATCTGACGAATGGAAACAGGCTGCCCCGAGCCGATATTTATAACCTCACCTCTAGCTTTAGGACTTCGAAACGTTGCAAACACTGCATCAACGGTATCTTGGACAAAACAAAAATCCCGAAATTGTTTTCCTTCCGAGCTTGGGAAAGATTGGTTTTTAAGGCAGCCTCTGATGATCTGGGGAATGAAGCGACGATTATCCTGACCAGGACCGTATGTTAGAAAAAGTCGTAAGGTTGTTGATGGAAAATGTTCCGTCCGATAAAGCATCTGCAGAAAATGAGTAGCGGCAACTTTCCCCAAAGAGTAGGGAGAAATTGGCATTTCTCGCCGTGTCTCTATTTGTGGTGCTGGAGCATCACCGTATTCATCACTGCTGCCTATATTGACAAACGATTGCAGTGTTTTGCGATCCAAAATTTCGACTAAATTGAGAACGCCACCGAAGTGGGCGTCAACAATACTGCGTCCGTCCTTAAAAAATAAGGTGTGGTCAATGTAGCCGCCGCAATTCACTACATATTCGAAAGATGGATCTTTTAAGACGGCCTTAAGTAAGCTGACATGGGTTATATCTGCGGCCAGAGAGCGTATGTGAGGGGACTCTTTTTGATTGCTCGGTTTTAATGACAGACTGGTTACATGCCAACCGAGTTCTACGGCATGCTCGACAATATATTTGCCAATAAAACCGTTACCTCCAATAACCAGAAGGCGTGTTGGCTTTTGAAGTGTCTGTTTTATTTGTTTGTTGTCCAATGATAAGGAATGTTGGGATAGTCTAGGGGTTTCAGTTCACTCTCTTTGGGATCGTGAGGTGTATCGGTACAGTTAACGATGAGAGCGGGCATGGCACTGATACAACTAAAGCCATACCAGAGGCCGGGAGGGATTCTTAATCTACGATAAGAATCTGGTCGGCCCAGTTCCAATACTTGTATCCGATCTTTTGTGGTGGAACCTTGCCGGTCGTCATAGAGAACCATACGAATTCGTCCCACAGGGACGGCCAGAGTTTGTGTCTGTGCACGGTGACGTTTCCAGGCCTTAACAGCGCCCGGTACTATTTCGGAAAAATAGCATTCACCAAAATGGGTGAACTCTGGTGCATCACATCGAAGCATGTGTAGCACGGCTCCACGCTCATCAGGGATCTGACGCAATTCCATCGATGTCACTCCTGAAATCATGTTATTGTCATGGGCAATGTGCGTTATTGAGGTTGTGCCCATATACGCTTGCGTTCAGCGCCCCTATTTTCATAGGAGGCAATTTGATCGAGAGTTAAGGCATACATGTCGCCCTTCGCACGATAGAAAGTTTTATACCAGTCACCTAGTAAACGTATCGTTTCGGAATAATCGAGGGTTGGTTCCCACTGAAGGTGAAACAAGGCCTTGTCGCAGTTGAGCTTGAGTAAGCCAGCTTCATGAAAGGGAACATGATCCGTAACCTGATAGGCTTCACTGGAATGTGTGAAGCCCCAATGCTTGCTTAGATCCTCAAGTAATTCGACGACAGTCCGTTTCAGCTCAGCCCGTGGACCAAAGTTAAAAGCTTCTCCATGAAGCTGTGCCTGTTGGGCTAGTGTTTGACCGAGGGTCAGGTAACCACTTAAAGGTTCCAACACGTGTTGCCATGGTCGTGTGGATTGCGGACTGCGAATCTCAACAATACGTCCTTCACTCCAAGCTCTCATACAATCAACCACAATACGGTCCTGAGCCCAATCACCCCCACCGATGACATTGCCGGCACGTCCAACGGCCAAACGAACCGGATGACCGTTCTGGAAGAACGAGTGGAGGTAAGACTTGATCACTAGTTCGGCGGCACCTTTAGATCCGCTATAGACATCCTTACCACCTAATTGATCGGATTCGCGATACCCCCATACCCACTCCACATTATCATAGCACTTGTCGCTAGTGATGAGCACGGCTATGCAGGGTCGTTCCATTGTACGCAAGGCTTCCAGAATATTCATGGTGCCTATGACATTAGTGGATATCGTCTGTGCGGGATCAATGTAGGAAGTTGAAACAATGGATTGAGCTGCCAAGTGAAAGATGAAGTCAGGTTGAATGTTATGGATCAGTTTTTGTACCGCACTGAGATCCCGAATATCTTGCTGAATATGTTTGACCCGGCCCTTTAACCCCAACTCCTCGAACATCGATGGTTGAGTGGGGATATCCTTTGAAACCCCAAAAACCTCAGCGCCAAGCTTTAGTAACCAGGCGGTCAGCCAACTTCCCTTAAAGCCAGTGTGGCCGGTTATGAGAACTCGCCGCCGATTATAAATGTGATCAAACATTATCAGGATTTTTTCAGCCAGGGAATATGGGTGCTTTCCCAAACTGCTTGTAATGCATCACGGTCTCGAACCGTATCCATACATTGCCAATAGCCCGGATGCTCATAGGCCATCAATTGTCCATCACGGGTCAGAGTTTCCAGCGGTGATCGTTCCAGTATTGTGGTGTCGTCTTTAATATAATCGAAAATTGCGGGTTCAAAAACAAAAAAACCACCGTTAATCCACCCCTCACCCGATTGTGGCTTTTCCTTGAAGTCGAGGACTTTGCCTCCATCAATGCGCATGCCGCCAAACCTCGCTGATGGCTGTACTGCAGTGACCGTGGCTAAACGCCCATGGGATCGATGGAAGGCCAATAACGCAGTGATATCCACATCGGAGACACTATCTCCGTAAGTGAGCATGAAAGTCCCGCCTGATTGAAGATGTGGTTTTAGACGTAATAATCTACCACCCGTCATTGTGTTGGCGCCGGTGTTAATCAATGAAACACGCCAGTCCTCGGCAGTAGGATTGCTGTAATCCATCTGGCCGGTCTTAAGATGGATTGTCAAATCGCTCTGACGGGCATGGTAATGGAGAAAGTAATCTTTGATCAGCTCGCCTTTGTAGCCCAAGGCCAGCATGAAGTCAGCAAAACCATGCCGTTCATAAATTTTCAGGATATGCCAAAGAATCGGTTTTCCGCCGATTTCAACCATAGGCTTTGGCTTTAGTTGGGTCTCTTCAGAGAGACGAGTCCCCAACCCACCGCAGAGGATAACCACTTTCACTGTCGGCTCCTTCGGAGAACTTCTTTTTGCGAAGGATCTCCAAGAATACGGGAAATGAGGGCATCGTAATCAACTTTGAGATTATCAGGAGAAACGCCAAAATTAATCTCCGCTTCGCGTGTTACGATAGTGCGTTGTGATGTCGGACATGCCTCCGCCACTTCATGTAGGAGTGTATAGCCCATGAGATTAATGCTTTTGCTATCATCAAGAACAATCAAGCGTTGTGTTTGAGCTACACTTTTTTTAATGAGAGTCCAATCATGGGGGAAAATGTTGTTGAGTGAAAAAACACTGGAGCTTAGACCGCGCTCTTTCAATTTGTTGTGTAAAATGATCCCCTCCGGAGTGGAGAAGCCTCGGTGTATTGAAACACGGCTGAATCCTCAGAAACGTGTACCAAATCCAACTGTAAGAAGTCGCTTGGTGAAAGCCGCTGACTCAATACAATAAAGCGAAAGCCGGGTTTGCGCAGTTGTGATTTCAAGATATGGGCGCTGTCCTGATTATTGGTGAGTGTATAGCCCGGGACACGGGCCATAGAACAAATATCACCCAGGGCATTGAAACTTGACTGTGGGCCTTGAAAGCCTTGGTCACAAGCAACAACGACGATAGTAAAACTGCCCAGTGTGTTCAAGTCTCGCGAACAACGCATACTTTGGTAGGTGGATACAAAGTGATCAACACCCAACAGCATGAAATCCAGTTGTTTTACAAAAAGAATTGCCGTTGCCCCGTTAAGCATCATTCCAAAACCAAGACCACAGTGGGTATATTCACAATTGCCAATGTTGATGATTTTGCTGCTATCCAAAACTTTGAGGTTGCGGCTTAGTCCGGAGAGACACGAGCCGGTATTGATATTCTCACCGTAGAAAACAGCGTTCGGAAACAGTTCAATTTCCTTAGCAATGATCTCGTTTATGGAGGATATATAATTTTTTGACATACTGTTAATTCAATCTTTCTGACCTTACTTGAGCCGCCATTGCCTCGAAAGCTTGCTCACCCATTTTTTTGCGCAGGACATAGAGAGGATCTTGCTCAGTCTCTCTCACGATGAGCCCATTTTTTAGGTCAACATTCATCGGGTCAGTGGGCCATCCGGGTGTTGGGCCAGCGTGTTGATTCATCAGACTTAGGTTGGCTTCTATACAGATGGGAGCTGATTGTGCATTTATTTCTGTATGCAGTTCGTCAAGCGTTGAGGCATATTCAAAAACATCATTGGTGAAAAAGTTTTTATAGGCAATGTTGACAGCTTCACACATTTTATCAACCTTAATAGGACACCGTCTCTGTTGGATGCTTGAAGACATGGAGTGATTGTTATTTTCCACAATAATGAGCAGTTTCAGGTTTTGTGATTTTGCGAGCACTAAGGCCTCATAAAAACCGCCTTCTTCCATCGCACCATCGCCCGTGGTAACGACGACAATGCCTGCATCACGCTTTACCTGTTTGGCTAGAGCCAAGCCACATGCCACGGAAAGATTATTGCCTAGAATACTCGAAGAATAGACAATGCCATGTGATGGATTGGCCAGATTCATGGACCCCAATTTCCCGGCGGCAAGCCCATCCAGTGATAATTTATATTCGTCATAGACCGGCTTCAAGGAGCCTACTCGTGCAAGGTTATAAGCCATATTTCGGTGCGTTAATACCAACTGATCATGCCTCTCCATCATGTTATCGATGGCAATGGCAATGGCTTCACTCCCAAGGGCAACATGAATGGGGATAGTAAAAGCTTTCTTTTTGAGGTCTTCATTCATGATGTGCTGCCAATAACGCAGCCGGATCATTTTTATTCCAAGATCCTGGGGTGTATGAGCAGAGTTCATGTCAGCTTTTATTGCTTGAATGAGGCAAGAGTGTTGCGAGACCATCCCTTAACCCTATTTTTGGTTCCCAACCTAAATTTTTTCGCGCTTTTGTGTTGTCAGGATTACGTATGCTAATGACCGTTGGATTTTTCTCATCAAGCGTCGGACGACGTCCTAGCAATTCCATACTTTGTTCAACTACGTCTCTGAGCGTAATGATTGTATTACCGCTAAGATTGAAAATTTCAAACCCCGTTCGTTCCACAGTTTTGAGGATTCCCGCAACGATGTCGTCAACATGGATGAAACGACGGCCCGTGGCCAGACTTCCTACGGACACAAGCTCTTTTTCCTGCACGGCATGAAACAAGGCTTCCACTGCAGACCAGTTGCTTGGGCGTGGCCCATAGACGATGCCAAAGCGGAGAATCGTGACGGCGGGGAGTTTACATGTAAGCCTTAAGCATTGCTCTCCGACAATTTTGGTGAGTGCATATTCCGACTTCATGGTTGTTACATTGATAGGGTCATCCTCGAGCTGCACGCCCTTATTGCTGACGTCACCATAGACCCATTCACTGGAGGCAAAAACAAATTGTCTCGCCTTGCGTTTTTCGGCAGCCGCAGCAAGGTTTAGGGTTCCATTAACATTGATGTCGAAGGCGCTTCGCGGGTCAGCACGGCAATCGGGGTCCCGCGATATGGCTGCGAGATGAACCACGATTGAATCTTCAGGGATCAAATCGGCAATGGCAGGATCACGGATATCTGCCTGATGGGAATGAGCTTCCGTAATCACCGCACTGTCGATACCAATCGTTTCAATCCCCAAGGCTTTGCAATGGGCAAATAATCGGCGACCGATAAAACTGCCAGAGCCTGTCACAAACAACTTCATTTTGTTCCCCCTCTTATTATCTCTGAATCATCTAGGCGTCGTAAAAAGCCATCAGGAGAGGAGGTAATGCCAAATTGTGTCCAGTGAGGATCAATCTGAAATTCAGGGTGTTTGGAGATAAATTTGTGGATAGCATTTAAGGGGTGATCATCTTTCCATTCAGGTTTTGCACGAGGGATATCCCATACCCACCCCTGAGCACCATCATGAGCAACAAGATAACTGCCAGGGTTCACTAATGATCCATAAAGTTCCAATTCCTTAAGAACGTGGGCTTCGGTATGGTTGCTATCGAGAAATACGGCAACCGTTTTAGCCCCAGCAGTTAAGCGACGTACTTCGTCAAAAGTTTTATCCGCAATAGAGGACCCTTCAACCAACTCAATGCGGTGTTTCAAGGGGTGGGCTTCGATTGCGGCACGATTGTGCGCTCGTATTTCGACGTCTATCCCGATAACTTTTCCCTTTCCAATCAGTTCAAGGATTGATGCAGATAATACAAGTGAGCCACCATGAGCTACCCCAGTCTCGATCACTACGTCCGGTTGAACCTTCCACAACAGTTCCTGCATCATCACAATATCTGTCGGGAACTGGATAATAGGGCGCCCCAGCCAGGTTGGTTCATACATCAAGCGGTGTTCAGCCGCGACTTTGATCCAAAGGTTGCTCAGCATATCGAGCCCTTCCTTCGAATATAGATCCAGGGTTGTGCAATCTCCGTTGTTATCAAGCGTGAGTTTTGAACCTTTTTTTGCGATATAATTTTTCAATTTTTTTGCTCCAATTTTAAAAAATATTGTTTAGACTAATGTGCCGGTGAGGGCCTTTCATACGTGTTTTCAAACAGAACGCTCATTGAAAGTCAATAACGAGAACGCTTTCCTCATAAATGAGACAATTGCAGAAAAGTAGACCTGAAGCATTCGAGCAGGCCCATACAATTTCATAAGTTTCAGAGAGAGAGCTGCTTCTGATGCCAAGCTAGGAAAGTTAGCATGCCGAATTGAAAAGTAAACATTGCTGAGGTGAGAGACTACAAGATGGCTAATCATTACATTCTTGAGGTCATTGCGTGTGCCGAGCATCATATCCATATGGCTATTAAAAAAGTGGACGAAGTTGAAAAAGAGAAGATTGAAGTGATTTTTTTTATAAAAAGTGGGTGTCAGGGCTTGGCCATAGTGCCCACTCAGCTTTTTGAGATTATCTTTCGTGTTTTGGCGAAAGAGAGATTGCCCCTGACCTTCATGACACCTGATGGCAGTTAATGGCTTGCTGACGACGTACGCATTCCAACCACCAAATAAAACTTTTGACCACAAATGAATGTCGCAAAAACATCCAAGCAACTTGTCGAATTGACCAATTTCTGAAAAATTTTCTAATCTTACCATAGGATGTTGTATTGGATTGAACTTCTCGGCGATCATTCTTACGGCCTTCTCTCGATCTAGGAACCCATCTTCTTGGATAACAAGATTTGTTCTAATCCTCTCACCCTGACTATCTATCTGAATGGTTGATCCGTAAGCAATCCCGGCTGAAGGATGATCGATAAGCCCTTGGCTCAGAAGTTTCAGGTAGTCCTTTTCCAGTAAATCATCACAGGGTAATAGGACAAAAAACTCCCCGGTCGCATTTTGAATGCACCTACAAAAATTTTCGATAGAACCCACATTATGAGTATTTTTCAATATTCTAATTCTGGGATCCGCAAACTCGTTGCAGATTTCAGAGCTGCGGTCCGTAGAACAGTTATCAAGGATAAGAATTTCGAATTTTTGCTCGCTTTGTGTGAGTACACTAACAACGCAGTCACGAATGTACTTTTCCCCGTTAAAGACAGGAATGCTGACACTGATAAGTGGTTTCTTCATTAAGAGCGTGTCTCTAGTTCGCTAACTGTTTTTGAGACAGCTTCTTCTATTGAGACAAGTGGTTGCCAATTTGTCAACTTCATCAACTTCTCCAAACTGGCGTAACAAGGTGGTTGAACAGGTTCATGCCCAGGCCTTTCGTGTACCCCAAACTTTAGTAGTTCGGGGGGAGCACTTAATCTCTTCCAGAAAAGTTCAATTAATTCTTTTAATCGAATTTTATTTCCACTTCCAAGATTTACTATTTCTGAGGAGTTGATGCCACTCATCCTCACCATTCCTTCAGCGGCATCAGAGAGATAGATGTAGTCACGAAACTGTTCGCAGCTTGTTAAACCTAATACCTTTGAATCACGATAACTCTTGTAAAGCTGGTTGATCAAAGAGCTTTGTCTATCGCCAACACCAAGAGTGTGGAATAGGCGTACATGAATAAATATTCTGTGATATTTTTTAGCCGCCTCAAAACCATACTGGCAAGCCTCGATTTTCCCCTGTGCATAATTGGTAAGCCGACCCATTGGAGGATCACTCTCAGAGAGGCACCCCTCGCGGCTCCCATATTCTGATGAAGACCCAACAAGGATAGCTTTCTTAAGCCCTCTTTCATAGAGTTCATCGAGCAAAGTTTTTGTATTTTTCAAATTTTGCTCAAGATGGATTGGAGATTGAGGTTCATACACATTTCCCCATCCCAAATGAAAAAGAATGTCGGGGACTCCTTTCTCAGCCAGTACAGATCGAATGCTCTCCCTGCTCTCATAATTCACAAAAACAGCATCCTTCTGGACGGTTTCTGAATTTGTAATACATGTTACATTGAAAGCGTGTTCCCGCAACGATTTGACAAGAGCTGAACCGATAAATCCGCTGGAACCTGTTACCCATACTTTTGATTTCATTGTTTAATCACCTCGTTGATTGCGTTTTTGAGTCTACTCATCTTATCTTTTGGACAATAAGCGTATTGCTTCACAAAGCGGTTCCGAACAGCGCATGTCTCGGGACTGATCCACCACTTGTCAATATTATCCCAGATCCGTGTTACATGAAGTGCCGCAGATTGAGGGGTTTCATGAAAGATACCCACGCTTCGCAACTCATCGAAGTAAGGTTGTGCCCAGACATTGGTCTCCATGTATTTTGGATCCCAGTAGATTATCGTGGGCATATTCATGGATAAGGACTCGAGATAGGTGGTTGCATTGTAGGTAGAGATATAAAGCCTGCTCTGTCTAATCAGGTTGTTGATGTCCGAAGTGCCATCATTGATCTGAAGTCTGGGAAAATGATCACGCCAGCGATCAACTTGATGCCATCCATAATCCGGCTGACTCAGTCGGACGATTAGTTTGTCTTGAATGTGAGCAGGCAGGGCATCGACAAAGTCAAATTGTTCTCGCAAATACTCAAGCCATTGTGATGAAGTGTACATCGACAAAGTCGGATTTCCGTAACGTTGAAGCATTACGGTGACAAGGAGAGCGGACCCCTCTTCATAGAGATGTTTGACCGGTCGTGAGTACTTTATTTTTCCAACGGGTTGAATCTTGGGAGTCGAAGGTCGTGACCATCCCCAACTCCAATAATGATCGCTGATAGCCATCTCATGTTGCTCGCCCCAGTTCCAGAGTCCCATACCATAATTACCGCCATGTTGACCGATGATCAATGGAGACCCTCTCTCGACCTTATCCGCAGTCCATACCTTAAAGAGATCATCGGAATGAAAAGCATTTGAAGTCCAAATGGTTTTTGGTCGCTTGGGCCACGCTAGTTGGTTAGATTGTTGGACTAATTTTTTATAACCCTCGAGATACACACATGGGATTTGTTGAGGAAGTAGCGCTTGTAAGCAGGTCTCAAATTCGGAGTCAGACTTTCTTTCAAGTGTCCAGCGCCTTTGATTATAATCAGGAGTAGTTTTTACAGTTATTGAGGGACGTAATAGTCGAGGAAATTGTCCTAAACGTATAGACAAATCGATTTCTTCTCTCATTGAAAGGTAAGTCGATAAAAGCAAGGCATCTTCTTCATGAGAAAACAAGTGTCCCAAGTGGGTCATCAAAGGGCCTAGTAAGGGTTTGAGTTTGTTTTTAATGTGTTTTTTTATATTGGGAACCGCCGTGGATGTATTTGGGAAAGAAGATTCAGATCTCGACTTATGGTAAAGCGACAGTGAAGGAAAGTGTTCCAATATTCGTGAGTAGGTATGATGGTTCCATTCGTCACTGGGAAAAAACGAATTAAACTCAGACATGTCGTTCGGGATAAAAGATTCTTCTTTTCCTGTGAGCAGGATACTTCCGGACAAGTCGTATCGATTTATGGCTTGGTGAACCGAGCTCCAATTATCAAACATCATCAACATAAATTGTCCCAACCAAGGACCAATGAGGATCCGCCAATATCGTAAACTGTGGTCAACTTTGTGAATCTCATTAAGTTTCAGAGCCAATTTATTTAGGATCACTTCATAATAAGAACTAATATATTGATAATCTTTATAGAGTTTAGATCGGTCATTCCAGTGATAAGGCATTACTTCGGTATCTACGGCCAAATGAGAGGATTTGTGTGGATATGTTAAACACCATTCACCCAGAAAAAGAATAGGTTCATCTTTCTTCCAGGTTTCTTTAAGAGGGGTCGTTATAAGAAAGCGCTTCACGGCTTGGTGGGTATATCTTCGATCAATTCTAGGATTGTCCCATCAGGATCATGACAATATAAAATCTTTCCAGCCCGATTGGGATAGAGGAGTGGTGCCGACTTTGTGAAGTATCCGTGAGATCTGATTTTGGCGTACATTTCATCAAGATTGCTGATGGTCAATGCAACATGAGAACATCCAAGTTTGTTGGAGGGGCTCAATGCTGGTGGAGACAAGGTCTCAGGGTCTGGGTGGGAGTGGTACTGTAAGAGTTCTATCAATCCCCCTTTAGGAATAATGAGCTTGACCCACTCTAGCTTGACATTCTTGATCCCCGTGATTTCGTCAATGAAAGGACCCTCCTCAACGTAACGCCTATAGATTGCCAAACCAAGAACTTCTGAATAAAAGACGAGTGACTTGTTCAGATCACGAACGACAATCCCAACATGCCGAATGGCAGTTACCACGATGACTCCTTAATTTTTTGTTTGATCAGATACCGGATACTTGGGGTTACAAGTGAGACCAAGTGTCTGATATCGCTCTGCTTCTTCGTTTTTCCCTAAAGCTCTGAATATGTTCGACATCAGAAAAAAAGATCGATAGGCCGAACGCCAGTCAGCATTTAATTTGGAGGAGATCTGCTTCAAAACCACTAAGGCGTCGTTTGGTTTTCCCTCCGCCTGTAGGACTTTCCCTAGTTCTAGAGCAATTTTATCCGCAGGACTGTATCTCAAATTTTTGATGATCTCCAATTCGGCTCCCTTTGCGTAAAATGGCAATAGTTTCATGAGAACTTTCGACAGCCAGGCTGGTGAGACGAGGTATAGTAGTATCATGAGCGATTTGAACGACGTCGGATAGGAAAAGTCTTTATCAATAAAATATTTGTAGATTGGATGTACAATTTCCCGTTTCAAAATCTCATTTCTCAAATCAGATTCATATTTTTTGATCCATTCTGCTTCATCAAAACTTTGAACCGTACTCGTTGGATTTATTTTTGCCGTCATACAAACGCCATCTAAAGGTCGTCGATTTCTCCATACTGAGTTTCTGTACGTTTCTGTGTCGGCAACAACTTTAATGGTATCAAACCCCAAAATCTCAAGATGCATAAGGAGAGACTCAGTGGTTGGGATATTGACGATAGTTCCTTCTCTGGCAGAGCCATCGTGGTAAGCAGATTCAAATTTTTGCGCTGTAATACCATAGATGGGTTGCTTGAATTGATAGACTAAATCTCTCATCTCAATTTGTTCTTTCAATTTAGGACTTACGAAGCTTGATGAGATACAGCGTGATTCTATAAAGAGAAAACGCCTGCAGCTATTTCGCAGCTGTCGCAAAGCGAGAGGAATTGATTCAACGTGGTACAGCACACCTGCGCAGATCACTATATCAAAAGTTTCCTTGCCTAAGGACTCAATGTTACCACATCTGTAGTCGACTCGGTTTTCAAGTTTCAATATTTTTCTTACGACTTTACCTTTCTGGATATTCTTTTCTCTTGGTTCGATTCCTACCATTTTGGCAAAGGGAAGATCACTTAAGCCGTGGAGCACCCAGCCATCATTGCATCCTACGTCCAGAATAGAGAATGTCTTCAGCTCTTCAAGGGTAAAGTTCTCAAGGATTGCTTCACGAATTAATCTGGTAAAGTAGGCGCTTCGCCCCCTTAAACCTTCCTCATTCCCAACAGAGACATCACCTGAAGACCAAACGGCCATGGAATAGGGGCCATGTGCATTTAAAAGTTCAATGTCCTCATTGGAAATTTTAGTGCCATCATTTAATGTCATTTGTTGCTCTCCTTTGCTGTTG